>JBHIAL010000413.1:0-1500 GCA_046758525.1 bacterium | reverse complement strand
CATATAATACTCCATCCTGTCTATCAAGTCCTTGTTAGATGGTATCTTTGTATCCTCATATTAACCCCAGAACACCTAATTTGCCCCGATAATCTTAGCAGACTCCATCTGCTCCCTCTTTCTTTCATTTGAACTGCCCCCTGACGAGCCCTCGGACAAGACAAGGAGAAATATATTTGCCCCTGTCCTTTTATACTTAATCAAAGTGCCTGAGCACCCGAACTCTATATCGTCAGGATGAGACCCTATAGCCAATATATTCATCTTTTCCTCCTCGCAACACCTTTAAGCTGTTCCCCTTGTCCGGCGTCTTCTGATACTAATTGCGTAAAGCCCAACATTTAGCTGTGGGGATAGACTTCATGAAGCATTTTTTTTACTCAGACAAAAAGGCGGTGTCTCCTTACCAGAGAACACCGCCTCTTTTTTGCAGCCCACTTAGCACAAGAACTGTTCCATTAAAAGTCATTCATCATCGTCCTTTTTCTTTTCCTTCATCACAAAGTAGTCTGTACCAGTGGAGTCACCAAATGAGATTACCATATCCATCCCATTTGAGTTATCAATTCCTGTCAAGACCATTTTGTGTCTGGAAACCTTGATGGTTGTCGATCTTGACGTATATGTTCTTTTCTTTGTATTTGTATTCACCAGGATTATCATCGTCTTCACCAAAGCTGCCGAATGGCTCTTCCACAAGGGTTACTCCATCAAAGACAACTACGATAAGATAATAAGGGACGGGTATACCTGTATAAACAAAGTCAGTCTCTATATTGACTTTACCCTCTACCTTGCCCTTCTTGCCAAAGTCTACCTTTGCCTGTGTTACATCAATGGTCAGGAGAGAGATATTAAGATAACCAAATGGTATTTTTTGTCAATAGAAATCTGCTGGAATGTAGTTATCCTTTATGGTATTTTCAAATATGTATATTCCTATACTATCAAGTTATGAAAATAAAAAGAATAAGACCTCTTCAAAAAGAGGTTGATAGTTTGCAGAGGAGGAGAAACGAATCATAAAACCCAAAATCAAATACATTCCTCCTGCGGATCATCCCTGGAGGAAGTTCAGGATAACAAAACATTATGGAAATAAGAAATCACTACATCTAACAAACACGTAAAAATAGGACATTTCTATTTTGGTTTGATAATTGGTAGTAATAAAAGTTGTCAGATAGAGCAGTTTGTGTTTTAATCCATGTAATCAGGTATAATTAATAATTAATCCTCTTTCGTGTTTAAGTTGAATCGGCTCTAAAAATCAAAGATTAAAGATAAAAAATCAAAATGATAAGGGTATCTCTAAAAATAGTGATTTTTTCGTGAGAGCAAGGAAGCGCCGCGCGCAGAACCGCAGTGTATATTGAATACATGAGGATTCGAGCACGGAGTTGACGCAGCTATCGCGGAAAAAGTGCATTTTTAGAGGTGCCCATAAATTAAAAGTCAAAAATGTATAAGAAGTCAATAGTAAATTGTGAACTGTCTAAA
>JBHIAL010000412.1:0-1500 GCA_046758525.1 bacterium | reverse complement strand
ACTGAGGCAAGAATGAACAACCTCAGAGGCAGGTGATAAGCAAAGATTCCAAAGATAACACATGAGGAAGCCAGAATCACCATAGGAATACTCATAGAAAGACCTACCTCTTTGGGACTTGAGCTGACATCTTCTGGCGAAGAATTGGAAGAGGTACCCAGGAAGGTGGCATGGATGAGTTTCATAAAGCTAGCTAAGGTTAAAGCTGAACCAAACATAGCTGCCAGAAGCCAGAGGATCCATAAATTTCCCGCTCTTCCAAGTTTTCCCAGCTCTACTATGCCTTGATAGACCATCCATTTGGAGAAAAAGCCATTGAAGGGAGGAACACCGGAAATAGAAAGTCCTGCCACTAAAGTAGTAAGGAAGGTTACAGGCATAGTCTTAGCTAATCCCCCCAGCCGCGCAAATTCGGTAGTGGTCAGTCGGTAGTCTACTGCCCCAGCGTTCAAGAAAAGACAACTCGTCCAAATACTGGTGCTCAAAAGATAAAATAGGCCACCAGCAATTCCTACCGGATTTGCCGTAGCTATTCCTACGATCATATAACCGGCTGCACTTACGTTAAGATAGGCTATGAGTCGTTTCATCTCTCTTTGGATCAGGGCCATCATCACCGCTGCCACAATGGTAAAGGAGCCAATAATCATCAAAAGGGTGGCCAGTCCTGAGTTGGGAGTAAATTTAAAGAAATCCGTGCAGATTCGGAATAAAAGATAAATCCCTAATAGTTTATCCAGGGAAGCAGGTAAAAGAGCCATCACCGTTGAAGGAGCTTCATCTGCCGCATCGGGTATCCAGGTGTGGAAGGGCATAGTCCCTGCTTTGGCTATAGCTCCTATCATGAGTAAGATAAAAGCACTAATGGATAGAGGACCGGTAAGGGAAATAGGACCCAGATAACTCATCTGGAAAGTTCCGCTGAGCTTGTAAAGGAAGAGCGCTCCCAGGATCAAGGCAAAATCAGCTGCTCCCATGATAAATATCCCCTTGGTAGCTAATCGATAAGAACCAAGAGAAAGAAGACCGTATAGCAATAAGGCCAAAGCTCCCCAGAACACCAGGAATAGAATAAAGTTATTGGCTAAAATAGCTCCACTGGAGGCCCCAATCGTCCATAAAAGGTAGGCATAATACTCCCTTAACCTTTTTCTCCCGCTCATGAACTTTGCTGAATAAAGAGAGATCAGGAAGCCAAAAAGGGTGAGGAAAACAAGGATAAAGGAGGAAAAGTGATAACTTCGCAGGGAAAAGTTTATGCCTCCTAAAAACGTAAGCCAGGGTCTGGTGAAGACTAGCTCCTTAGCGGTAAAGATAATTAGAGCTAAAATGAAGGTAGTTAAGCTCACTCCTAAAGAAATACCCTCTTTTATTCCCTTTTTGGGTATTAAAAGACATACAGCCCCGGCTACCAGAGGTAAGAACACAGGATATAGAAGGATATGGGAACTCATTTTACCTCATCTAAAAATTTGAGCTACTGCAATGTTGGGTAGACCC
>JBHIAL010000411.1:0-1500 GCA_046758525.1 bacterium | reverse complement strand
ACAGAGAGTTATCTTTTGAGATGGGTAGATATATTATTAGAACAGAGAGAAACAAAACAGAACTACTCATCATAGTCGGCAGGACCGAATCTCTGGGTGTGATCGATTATGATTTTATCCTCAGAGACGAAAAACTTCCCCTTCATGCCCTGGTGAAAACTCCGCAAGGAATAGCAGGATATGTGGAGACATTTTACCCTTCAGAGAGATCTATTAGAGTTTACGATAAAAGGCGCGAGGAAGTTGCCTATTTAGGAAAATCTGATACTTTGAGAATAGATGGGGTTTATATTTCTCTGACGAAACTATCCAAAGAGGAAACCATATCAAGAGAAGAAAGAGAGAAAGGAAAGAAACTCACAGAAAAGTTAGAGAGATTAGGACTGACCCATTCTTATTGGCTTGATGATTTAGAATTTAAAGGAAAGGTCTACTGTTTTACCAGGAAAAATGAGATATCGACGCTGGTCTCAGTTAACACGGGGATAAAACCAGGAGTGGAAGAACTCCTGAGGCTTTTACCCCTGGCTATCTCAAGAAGAATCTCTGAACAGGAGTTTATAAGAAGGTTTATCGCCTTTTAGTCTAAGTAGAAACCAAAAAATGTTAAGGAAAGATGATGCGGGTAAAAGACCTCAATGACGAATTAGGCTCCGGGATTGGGGTATATTTAGATGGCAAATTCTTTGAAGCAAGAAACAAAGATCATCTTCAATCGAGGATTTATGGAGAAAATAACAACTGTAGTTCTGCAATATTAGTTAAATATGAAGACCATGAGAAAGTCTACACCTTTTTTAAATTATTAACTGATAGAATCAATCATCTTTTTGAGATAAACATCAGAAATGGGAGAGAAGACTTCATTCGCTATCTGGATCGAGGGTTTGAAAAAAGTTTTAGAAGTGGCAAGATAAAAATCAATCCAAGCCATAGAAACCCTGAGGAGCTGAGAAGGTATGCTCACCAACGAGCCACAAAATACGGTATTCTTACCGAAGTAATTGGCTGGGCTGGTATTATGGCCACCGTTTACCAAAACCCTAAAACTGCCGCCGTGATAGCAGGCTTTTATTTTGTCTTTGGCGATGTCATCTTTGGTTTAGTGGTTCCCTGGTTAGCTGATCTGGATGGATTTACGTCGCCTTTTTTCCAGATAGGTGCCTATCCTGCCGGAAGATATTTCTTTAAAAGATACCTCTCTTTGGATGAAAGTCTACTCACCTATTTTAGAAATAGGGGTGAGAGATTAAGAAAGCTCGAAAAAGAGTTCAAAGAAACAGCCGACGTAGAAAAAAAATCCTTTTTAAATCAGAGACTAAGAAAGGAAAATAAAAAACTCACTAAGGATTGGGAGCCAGCCGCTTTATCTTTCAAAAAATCTGAGGAGCTTAAAGGAATTATCATTAGCTTCAGAGGTAGATATGAGAACGCTTTTGCTTTTTGTAATTACCTCATTAACGGAACTGAACCAAAGGAGGAAGACCTCGATGTCTGGCG
>JBHIAL010000410.1:0-1517 GCA_046758525.1 bacterium | reverse complement strand
TAAAATAGGAGCCATTATTGATCTTTTGCCCTCTTTTTTCCCGTTCTCCCTCAGAGCTGATGGTTTACTTTTTGGCGAAACTCAATCCCGTATTGTGATCTCCTGTCATCCTGAAAATTTTAACCAGATAGAGGATCTAGCTCATAAAAATAAGACTCCCTTGGTAAAATTAGGAAAAGTAGAGGGAGATAAACTCATCATTGGTATAAATGGGAAAAAAATCATAAATGTCGGCATAGATGAATTAGAGAAGCTATGGAGAGGGAGACTGTCCCGCCGTATCCAGGCATAAAAGGTTTAGTGATAAATGGACAGTCACTCCTGAGGGTTGCCCTTATGGCAAACAAAGGAGTAATCTAACTCAATAAATTTTTTACAAATTCAAGCACGGGTTCCGCTTTGATCACCGCTCTCGTAGCATCCTCCCTATTGGGCAGTCCTTCCGGCAGAGAGCCCACCATTGCATCGGGATACCTTGTAGACAGGTAAAACCGACTAAGATACTCGCAATTCTTAGTCAAGTCCAGATTTTTCTGGCCTTTTCCTTCAAGATAAGAAGAATATACCTCCGGGGCGAGTTTTTTGAGTGGACTCCCGCTCAGGTGCGAGAGGCTTGCAATTTGTCCAGTTCTCTGCTATTCTTTTTCTTGGCCATTGCATCCTCCTTTTCGATAAGGTTTGTTGTTTTTGATTCTCCTTATCTTGGAGGAAAGATGGCCTTTTTGTCAAGGTCATTCAATTTTACAGAAATTATAGGACTTAATCCGAAATTGGACTTAAATGTGTATAATTACAAGATAAAAGAGTAGGGAGGAGGTATTGGTGATGAAGGGAGATTTAGCTATTGCTGGAGGGAAAAGGACAGTGCCTGAGGGATTAAAGGTAGGGTGGCCAGTAATAACTGAGGAGGATAAGAAGGCGGTGATGGGTGTTTTGGATAGGGGTATCCTGTGGGGTCCCTATGCTCCGGAGGTGGTGGGCCTTCAGGAAGACTTTGCCAGATATGTTGGGACAAAATACTGCATAGCTGTAAATAGTGGAACAGCAGCTCTTCATATGGCGGTGGCCGCAGCAGACATTGGGCCGGGGGATGAGGTCATTACCTCGGCTTTTTCATTTTTAGCTTCAGCGGTAGCAGTTCTGCATCATAATGCTATACCGGTGTTTGTGGATATGGATCCTAAGACCTTCAATATCGATCCAAAAAAGATAGAACAAAAGATTAGCTCCAGGACAAAGGCTATTATGCCTGTTCACATCCATGGTCTGCCGGCAGATATGGACGAGATAAATGAGATTGCCAAAAAGCATCATCTCGTTGTGATAGAGGATGCTGCTCAGTCTCATGGAGCATCGTATCATGGTAAAAAGACTGGCAATTTCAGTGATATGGCGGCCTTTAGCTTAAATTCTACCAAGAATATGCCGGGAGGAGAAGGTGGCCTTTTTGTTACTAATAATGAAGAATACAGGGGTAAAGCCAACATGGTGAGGATGTTTGGAGAGTTCCTTAAGCC
>JBHIAL010000409.1:0-1519 GCA_046758525.1 bacterium | reverse complement strand
GACTTCTACGAACATGTCCCAATCCTACAGAAGAAACACCAAATAAGATATTCATCCTTCAATTTATTGAATTATTTTATCATCAATGATCTCAGCAGAATAAGGACCCTTAACGATTTTCTATTTTCTTTGATTCACCTATCTTATCACTCTACACAGCAGCTCATCCTTTTAGGGTCATGTTTGAATGACTGGGCAGCAATTTTTATAGCCTCACTGAATGTCGGAAAGATATGCACCATATCAACTATTTCATCTATGGTCAGTCCCTGCCTGATGGCCAGGGTTGCCTCATGGATAATCTCTGATGCCAGTTCTGATAAAATATGCACTCCTTTAATTTTCTTATCCTCATGCCCGATTACCATAAAAATCAAGCCTTTTGTTTGCTTAATTGCTTTTGCTTTGGGAACCCTATCCATTCTTACCATTCGGCAATTACAGGTACCATACTGAAGCATATATTCAGATTCTTTCATTCCTACCGCGGTAACCTGAGGTGAGGTGAATACCGCATAAGGAATATTTTTGTAATCCATTTTAATTTTTTCCTTACCTGAAGCATTCCTTGCGGCAATATTTCCTTCTTTTGCCGCTACCGTCTCAAGCCAGGGTGCTCCGGTAATGTCCCCGGCACCATAGATATGAGGTTTACCTGTCTTCAGATACTCATTTACTCTAATAAAGCCATTTTTGTCAATTTCTATGCCAATTTTCTCAAGACCCAGATCAGCGCTATTTCCCCTAACCCCTGCAGCAAGAAGAATTTCTTCTACCTCGATTTCCTGGGAAGAATTTCCCCTTTCAATGAAGGCAACTTTTCTATCATTTTTTCTTTCTAACCTTTTTGTTCTTGTTCCGGTAATTGTCCTTATGCCTTCTTCTTCGAGGCATTTTTGCAATTCTTCAGATATAATTGGCTCTCCCTGAGGTAAAATTCGTTCCATTACCTCCACCACAGTAACTTTAGTTCCCAGCCTTGAGAAAATCTGGGCAAATTCTAAACCAATAGGTCCTGCGCCAATCACCAGAAGACTTTGCGGAAGTTTGTTTAACTCAAGTGCTGTGCGGTTGGTTAAAAATCCTACCTCTTTTAAGCCCTCAAGGGGAATAAGTTTTGTTGAGGAGCCAGTGGCAATGATAAATTTGTGGGAAGCAAACCTTTCACCTTCGACTTCAATCTCATTTTCCGAAGCAAATTCTGCTTTACCTTCTTTGTATGTAACACGGGGCAGGTTTTTCAGCACATCCAGATAATTGGATTTTCTTAAAGAATTAACTAGCTGGTCCTTTTCTTCAATAAGGGCACTAAAATCGACTTCACAAGATGCAGAAAGAGAAGAGAATCTACTTTTTTTTACTTGATAATAGTCTTTAGCTACTTCAAGTAAAAATTTGGTAGGAACACATCCCACATTAACACAGGTTCCACCTATAGGCAGACCTGAATTTACCATTAGGGTTTTTGCTCCTAAACTATCTGCCTTGATTGCTGCAGCGAATCCCGCTGCCCCTCCTC
>JBHIAL010000408.1:0-1523 GCA_046758525.1 bacterium | reverse complement strand
AGTCCCGAGATATTCTTGCCAAGACAAGGAGATGTGATATATTGAGACTTATATCCCGTAAAGGAGGGGCAAATGAACAAAGCTGAACTGGTGGAGGAGGTAGCTAATCAGACAGGGTTAACGAAGAAGGCGTCTAGGGAAACGGTTGATGCGGTAACTTCTGTCATCACCGATTGCCTGGCGAGGGGAGAGAAGGTCACTTTGGTCGGTTTCGGAAGCTTCAAAGTAAGAAAGAGAAAATCACGTCGAGGAAGGAATCCTCAAACGGGTATGGAAATTCAGATTCCGGCCAAAGAGGTACCCAAATTCGAAGCCGGTAAGAACCTGAGAGAAGCGGTAGCCTAAGGAATCATTTTGAGGAGGTAGAAGAGATATTTCTTCTACCTCCTTGGGTTAAATTATCAAAACGATTGTCGTGAGTGAGGATGAGACTAAAGAGTTCTAAAGGACCGGTATAATCTAGAGAGTAGAATCTATGGGTACTGAGGCGGACAGAAAAGGAAGGGAAATTGGGGTTCCGGAAAAGTTATATTTCTCTATTGGTGAAGTGAGTGATATTACCCATCTTCCTCCCTATGTCCTCAGGTTTTGGGAAAATAAATTCAAGGAGATTCGACCCCAAAAAAGTAGGGGAGGACACCGTCGTTACCAAAGAAAAGATATTGAAGTAATCCTGGGGATAAAAGAACTACTTCACGAAAAAAAATTTACCATCCATGGAGCTCAAAAAGAGCTAAAGAAAACAAAGGGAAGCTCCATCATTCCTTTAGTTGTAAAGAGGGAGCTGCAAGAAATATTGAGAATATTGGATTAACGGGGCGTAGCGCAGCCTGGTTTAGCGCACTTGCATGGGGCGCAAGAGGTCACCGGTTCGAATCCGGTCGCCCCGACCAACTTCGAGGCATATCTTGAATAAAGAGCGTATACTCAGTGGGATGAGACCTACAGGAAGGCTCCATCTGGGAAATTATCTAGGGGCTCTTTCTAATTGGGTAAAATTGCAGGATAAATATGAATGCTTCTTTATGATTGCTGACTGGCACGCTCTTACCGATCGAACAGATACCAAAGGAATTAAGCAAGATATCAAGGATGTTTTGATTGATTGGCTTTGTGCAGGTCTGGATCCAGAAAAATCCGCTCTTTTTGTGCAATCACACGTACCCGAACATGCCGAACTTCATCTGCTTCTGTCTATGATTACCCCTATTTCCTGGCTGGAACGCTGTCCTGCCTATAAAGAAAAACTTCAAATGGGTCAGGAAAATAACTATGGACTACTGGGATATCCAGTTCTTCAAGCAGCCGACATTCTTGTCTACAAAGCAAACAAAGTTCCCGTGGGGGAGGATCAGGTAGCTCATCTGGAACTATCCCGGGAGATAGCTCGACGCTTCAATCATCTTTACGGCCGTGTCTTTCCTGAACCGACATCTTTCTTATCTAAAACCGTGAAAATTTTTGGTTTAGATGGGAAAAAGAAGATGGGTAAATCTTATAATAACTACATTTCTCTTTCCGAG
>JBHIAL010000407.1:0-1528 GCA_046758525.1 bacterium | reverse complement strand
GCCGCACTCAATCCTTGTGAAAAATCCATCTCCTTAAGAGTCTTTTTTCTGCGCCGAGAATTCTTCTCTGCGCTTACAATTTGTTTTCTTTGCCTAAAAAGGAGCCAAGCCGTGAACAAAGCAGGAATTACCCATGCACCCTGGTAAAACACACTTGAGGTATTGTAGATAATAAAACCATTGTCTATTCGGAATACTGGAGCTAACATACCGAGCAATGCACCCGGATTTGCCGAACCGTGAAGAAATCCTACCATAGAAAAGGCAGAAGATCGTGAAGTATAGGGAACAAGACTTGCTACTGGCAATATAGCCGGAGCACTTAAGAGAACAGCTGAGAGTGCAGGTAAGGTTAATCGCGATATGGCTTGCCATTTCCTCAACCAAAAATAGGATATAAAAAAAGCAAACAAAATTACAAAAAACCAAGCGTAGGCGATGAATTGAGGATGATCCACATAGCCAATCGCCGTCAACCCAAATGTCACAAGGAACAAACCTGAAATCGACCTTTGCCTCAGCAATAAACGAAGAACTCCCAATAGAATCCAAGGTAACCAAGTAAATATGGGGCACATAAAAATCCATACCGCAGAATAGGCCGTCATATAACCACTACTCGAAATACTAATTGCCCCAAGCCATGCCAGGGAGGCACGGATCCCCAGAAACCGCATCAATAAAAACCAGCCTACTCCCATAAGGGGCAAGTGAGATAAGATTACAATGAGGGGAAATTGTTTATCAGGTAGCCCTAGAGACCGCATTAAAACGAGTAAGACAGTATATGGAATATACAGTGCGCTCGGCACACCGTTCGCCAGAAGAGGCTCACCCAACAGCTGATAATGATTCCAAAAGGGAATGGCTCCTTTCAGCCACTGCGAATGTGTCTCTACCAGTATTGGTGTATCGTACTCGAAATTATCCCAACGGTTATAAGTGAAATCAGCCACCAATAGCGAGGCAAGTAAGAGGCAGGCCCATATACCAACTACCACGCCAAGTTTCCACCAACTATCACTCTCCACCCTCCCTTCTTCTGTCAATGGTTGATTTTCAGGAGCTCGTATAGAATTACTCTTCTCTGGCTCGTTCTGCCTGGATTGCTTCTTCTTCAATTCCCAACCTTTCTGCAAGCTATCTTTATTTCCTTTGTTCTCTCTTTCTTTATGTTCTTGATTCTGCTCATAGTTCTACATGGCCTAAGGTGCATTTATAGTTTTATTTGATCTTTGTCATTTCGGTGATACTTTATTCCTTGAACAAACTAGAAAGTCAGGAAAGTTTCGGACGTTAATGGTGTTTATTTACGGTGGTAGGCTACGACAATGATCAAAATCATACCGATAGCGGCTAACCAACACCCCAAAACAAAAGCAGTGGACTTCCAAACGAGCTCTACCCTACTGGCACCTGGATCAACCTTAACTCCCTGGATAAGCCCGTTAACGCGAAACAGCGCTGTCTCTGTACCGTCAACAAAAGCCTTCCACTGAGGGAAATAGGTCTGTGAAATCACCAAAAA
>JBHIAL010000406.1:0-1543 GCA_046758525.1 bacterium | reverse complement strand
TCTGTATAGAAGATAAAGACAAGTGTTTCCCTCAAGACAAGCTTTAAGAAGGAGGAGATTTTTCCCGGACAGATTCTAATTTGGAACGAAGATAACTTACAAAGGCATTGCAGAACTGCCTCTCTGCTGCTATTTCACCTTTATGCTCTCTCCTTTCCCCTTGCAGGTGCGCGAGAGTTTTCATCTCCAGCTCTGCCCTTTCTACAATTACCTCGGATTGAGCGATCTGGATAACTCCTTCCTCTATTTTCCTTTTGAATTCCTCCAGTTGAGTTATTCTCCACTTTATTCTGGCAGTTTCCCTGTCCAGTTCATCTATTTGCACATCCAGCTTTCCCCTTTTTTCCTCAAGTTCCTTTATCCACTTTACGATTTCACTCTCTTTTTCCTGCATGCCTTTACCTTTTTTGAATTAGACTATCACTTAATACTATTATAGCAAATCAACTGGTAAATTTTGCAGTAGCAGAGGAATCGGACGGGCTAATGCGTCGGTTGAGCTTTGAGAAAAATCAGCATCTGATATTTTGCTCTTTTGGTAAATTCCCTGGAGAAGCTGGTCGCAGTGGGGACATTTTTCCACATGACGCTTTATCATTCCCTCGTATTCCCAGGCTTTCAGCTTATTCTTCTCCATCTCAGCTATTTTTTTCTCTATGAGTAGGTTCAGAACTTTTAGACATCTTCTCATTTTTGCCATCCATAAAAAGGTTTTGAAGAAGCAGTCTTCTTACTTTCCTTACTTCGGGGTCATCCAGCAGCGCATCAAAGATGTTTTGCCATATATCGTCTGCTATGGCGTGCAGGAGGCGAGACCTGGTCCAGGGATTGAGTCTTTGCGAGATGGAAGATTTCTCTGAGAGAACTTCTTTAAGCTCAACATCGATCCTTCCTGCTAAGTAGAAAGCATTCAGTAATGCCCTGCTTAAAACAAGGCTCTCGGTGCAACTTTTTTCAATTTCCATTAACTCGCGTTTGCTGAGACATCTAAGGCGAAAACGGGAGGCATTCCAGTTTTGACTAACCATCTTCTCCACTACTTCGGGTAGTTTAGCTAGGGGGTCAAAAAGATCATACTTTAGGCAGGCTCTTTCTAGAGGGTTCCTTATGTTCCTGCAGTAGACGTCTACCATCCTTTCCACTCTCTCTTCTGGTCTCATCTCCATTTCCACTCTTATTAAATGAGTCGAATTTTAGGGAAGAAAAAACCACTAACGTACTCGCCGTGTAAATAAAAAACCAGCTAGCCCTATGAGTGGCCCGTTTTCCCGTTGGTCTTCCTAACCCTCAGGGAACCAATCTTTTTTGGAGAAGAAATCTTCCCAGGATTTTCAAGTTTTTCTTTCTCTGGGGGAGTTTGTAGGCGAAGGGGGATACTGATGGTAAAGGTGGTTCCTTTGGCCGTGGAAGGAAGGGCACCAGATTTCTGAACGCGACTTTCATTAGTCCCTGCCATTTTCTAATGCTTTTTTAACGCCGGTCTTTAGCTCATGGGGAGAAAATGGCTTATTAAGATAGTCGGCGGCTCCTTTCCTCATGGCCT
>JBHIAL010000405.1:0-1551 GCA_046758525.1 bacterium | reverse complement strand
TAACCTATGAAGCTCATGCGCAGAAAGCTCGTAAAGTTGCAATTGAGTCCCCTTAACTGATAACTACACCCTATGGGCTGATAAATCCCTGATCTGGTGATTTAGCTCTCTTAAAGTAGGATAAATATCTTTGTACACGGCGAATTTTTCTTCATATATTTTGGTGATTTCCTTTTGGGGATAGAAGGATTCTCTTTTCTTTACCACAGTTTCTACTGCTTCTTCAATAGAGCTGTATTCTCCTACACCCACCCCTGCAAGAATAGCTGCTCCTAGACAGGCGGCTTCCGATACTTTTAAAGAAACCAGGGGCCTATTATAAATGTCGGCTTTTAATTGAAGCCATTTTTCTGATTTTGCTCCCCCTCCTATAGCTCTGAGTTCTCGCACCGGGATCCCTGCTTCCTCCAAAAGAACTAAATTGTGCTTCATCTCGAAAGCGACACCTTCTAAGATAGCTTTAATTAGATCTGCCTTGGAGGTGTTTAAAGATAAGCCCAGAATAGCTCCAGCCGAATTAGGATCCATATAAGGCGTTCCGGTGGTTGTAAAGTGGGGAAGGAGATAAAGAGGCGAGGGGTCTTTAGTTGCTTTATTGATTAGAACAGAATAGACATTCTCTCCCGTTTTTTCTGCCTCCTTTTTTTCCTCATCTCCAAAGGTATCTCTAAACCAGCGAAGGAGGCAGCCCCCCGTAAAGTTAAAGGCTAAGCTAATATAAAATTGAGAAACCGTGTGAGGATAACAAGCAAAGTTGTTCTCCAGCATCTTTTGGTCAAGATGAGGCTCTTTGAAAACTGTAGCGATGCAGTCTACTGTGCCGGTAGCCTCCATGGCCAATTCTTCCTTTTTTACCCCGGCCCCCAATGCTCCACAAGGCTGATCATGTCCTCCGGTAACCACCGAAACCCCTGAGGGAAGCGCAAGGTGAGCACACATTTTTGAAGGTATTCTTCCGACTTCGGTTCCGGAAGGGACAACCTCAGGCAGCAAGGATTCGTCTACTTTAGCCAAGGAGAGAATCTTCCAGGACCATCTTTTCTCAACAATGTCGAAAGCCATCGTTCGAGCGGCCAGTGAATAGTCGATAGTGGGAGGTAGACCAAGTCTTTGAATTACAAAATCTTCGTAACAGAGGAATTTCCAGGCGCGACGATAAATATGAGGATGGTACTTTTTGAGCCACATAATTCTATTTATAGAAAACATGGAATGAAGAGGCATGCCCGTGATTTCCATTATCTTCTTTGACCCTAACTTAAGATCCCACCACCTGGCGAATTCCTCTCCCCGAATGTCAAAGCTAATAGCTGTATTAGCTAGAGGGCTTCCAGCTCTGTCTACAGGGGCAACGGCCTCTCCCTGGGTGGAGATAGAGAGAGCCTTTATAGGATCGGCTTTAACTTGGCTGGCTACTTCTTGGATACTTTCCTCTATCTTTGTCCAGACTTGGTTTGCATCAAGTTCGGCCCAGCCAGACCGGGGATGAAGAAGGGGATATTCCCTATAAGCACTGGAAAGAACATTTCCTTCAAGATCAAATACTATCGC
>JBHIAL010000404.1:0-1554 GCA_046758525.1 bacterium | reverse complement strand
CTGGTAGGCCTTTCTGGCTTGATCGAGTTGTCCCTTTTGGAGATTAACGCCTATACCGACAAAGTCACCCCCCAGCATCTGCATGTAGTCTTTAAAGGCGACTTCTTTTCCGCTTACCGGATCCTCTACCGATATTTCATGGAAGTCTTTCCACCAGTAGCGATACCAGGTGGCGGGCATGTTATCCTCGTGGCAGCTTCCACATGTACCGCCCACTTTTCCCATTGCCTGCTGAATTTGCTGGGGATCGCCACTTTGAAGAGCCTTTCCTAGTGCTTCTACCAGTTCAGCTTGGAAATAGTCTTTCCACTCCGGGATCATCTTTGAGAGTTCGTCATACTTTTTGGCAAATCCCTGATAGGCCCCTTGAGCAGCCGCCATATCTCCCTGTTGCAGGTTAACTATGATGGCCACAAAGGCATGGTCGAGACTGAGCATCTCCTGCAGGAATACCGGTGCCTTGGCTTGGGGAGGATAATATTGGTCCATTGACTCAGGCGGTTTGCTGATGGTATAACTCGGTCGTTTACCCTCTTCCTGACCGGCAACGGATATTAACGTAGTAAGACCGGCCAGCAGCAATATCGCTCCAATCAAAGCAATAAGCACCGTGCTTCCTTTCTTTAGCTTGAACATCATCTTTTCTACCTCCTGTCTAGTTGGTTAACCGATTGCGCATTCACTAACCCAACACCCCAAAAAAATTTTTACATTTCCCCTCTCATCTACTTTCCTTTGCTTCTAATCTCACCCTAACCTTCCTCAACTCCCCTTCCAGCAACCTCCGGTACTTCTCCAGCGCTCCTTTAGAGTTTTCTCTCTGGGGAGGCTGCCTCCCTCCAAAGACGTCACTATAGCTGCGCCATCCAGCACATATTTCGGCCACTCTCCTCCCGTATATTTCCAAAGTATCCCTGTTGATAGAATAGTTAACCCAACGCCCTTCTCTTTCGGAACTAACTAGATCTACCTGCTTCAACAATCTTAAATGCTGAGAGACGGCAGATTTATTTATCTGCAAGTCTTTAGCCAGATCCGACACGTGGTAAGGTTTTTTTTTCAAAGATCTAATAATCTTCAGCCGGGTGTCATCGGCTAAGACTTTAAGAAAATAACCCTCGCTGACCATTTTTCACTCTTTTTCGGCAATTTACAACCTGTCTCAATTATACGTCGGTCCCGACATTTGTCAAGCACTACCAGCAGGCTTTTTCAGAGAAGCTCTATAAGGCCATTGGATGAGAATTTCCGAACTCATCCTTTCTCCTTTTTGGCCTCGGTCTTTGGGAGAAGATGTTCTATGAGCTCAAAGGCATCCTCGCTGGCCCAATCTCTGGCTCCCAAGGCCTTGCCTACTATCCTTCCCTCTGGATCAAGGAGATAAGTGGTGGGGATAGCCCGGACTCCATATGTATATCCTACTTTTCCCCTGGAATCTAAAAGTACCGGGAAAGTGTAACCATTCTCTTTCACAAAGGAGCTTACCTTCTCTTTTCCCTCTCTAAGATCCACCGCCAGAATAACAAAGTCCTCCTCCTTAAATTTCTGCCATAG
>JBHIAL010000403.1:0-1556 GCA_046758525.1 bacterium | reverse complement strand
AGATTTGTTCCCCTGTTGGGAAAGCACTAGAGTGGCGCTCTTTTTTTCTATCTTCCTGATTTCCTTCTCCATCCTTTCCTATGAAATCCTCTTGATGAGGATCTTTTCTATAACCAGTTGGTCGCACTTTGCTTATATGATCATTAGTATTGCCCTCCTCGGTTTTGGTGGTAGCGGAACCTTTATCTCGCTGTTTCAGAATAAATTAAAAAAATATTTTTATCCTTCTTTTACTATCCTCTCCTTTTCCTTCTCCATTTCCCTTTTCCTTTGTTTTCTCCTTTCTCAACGAATTCCCTTTGACCCTTTTCTCATCGTCTGGTATCGGCGCCAGTATCTTTACCTATTGGAATATTATCTGGTTCTTTTCATCCCCTTTTTCTTAGGGGCGAGCTGCATTGGACTCATGTTTGCTAAATTTCCCCAGAAGATCAGTAGAGTTTACTTCTATAATCTTTTGGGATCAGGAGGGGGCGCTTTAGGAGCGGTTCTTTTTCTCTATGTTTTTACTCCTCTTCGAGTACTGGTGCTCATAACTTCAATTGCCTTCCTGGCCGCTCTAATTTCCTCATCTTATCTGGCCAGAAGGGTTTTAATTGGCCTTATTTTCGCTACCTTTATCCTGATCTTTCTTTTTTTTCTCTTTCCCCCGAAACTTATGATTTCTCAATACAAAGGCTTAAGTACCACCTTAAATCTTCCCCGGGCAAAAGTTTTAAACGAACTCTCATCCCCTCTAGGCTTTATTGACGTTGTCAGCAGTCCAGCTATAAGGCATGCCCCCGGCCTTAGCCTCAATTTTGAAGGCATGATTCCTCCCCAATTGGGTATTTTTATAGATGCCGACTCTATGTCTGCTATTACTGATTTTGGGGGTAGGCTCTCCAATCTAAGATTTCTAGATTATACTACCTCAAGTTTGCCCTACCATCTTCTTCGCCTACCCAAAGTACTGGTTTTGGGAGCTGGAGGTGGCTCAGAGGTTCTCACCGCTCTCTATCATCGAGCCTCGTCGATCGAGGCCTTAGAAATTAACCCCCAGGTGATAAGTCTGGTGCAGACTGAACACGGCGATTTTTCCAATCGGCTTTATTCCCTTCCCCAGGTGAAACCGATAGTAGCTGAGGGACGTGGTTTTATTCAGTCCAGCGAGAAAAAATATGATCTAATTCAGATTGCCCTTTTAGACTCCTTCAGTGCTTCCTCAGCCGGGGTTTACGCCTTATCGGAAACCTATCTTTATACTCTCGAAGCTGTAAAGGAGTACATAAGGCACCTTACCCCTGAGGGCATTCTCTCCATTACCAGATGGTTGAAGATGCCTCCCCGGGATGGAATTAAGATATTTGCTACAGCAGTAGAGGCCCTAGAAGATCTGGGGGTGAAAGATCCTTCCTCTCATCTCGTCTTTATAAGAAGCTGGGCTACCTCCACTTTGCTGATCAAACGATCTTCTTTCTCTTCCTCCGAGATAATGGCAGCCAAGGAATTTTCTCGCATCAGGCTATTTGATCTTATCTGGTATCCAGGCATAAAATCAGGGGAAGCGAATCGCT
>JBHIAL010000402.1:0-1557 GCA_046758525.1 bacterium | reverse complement strand
TTCAGGGGCGGACTATTGTCGTGAGGGAGGCCCGCCCGCAAATGATTCGAAAAATCCTCGCTCCTACTGATCTCTCCGTCAAATCAATAACCGGTCTGGCCTACGCCATCTCCTTGGCCCGGGAGAACAGTGCTGAACTGCTTTTCCTCCATGTGGCCTCGATGCCAGTCTATCAACTGGCACTTTTGTACCAGAGGGAATTTGACAGGACCCGCTCGATTCCTGTCTCTTTCGACAAAACTATTTTGGCCGAAAATAAATCTCAACTTAACAGGTTTATCCGGCACCATTTTGAAAATGAAATAAATCAATTCCAGTGGCGTGCAGTGGTAAGGTGGGGAGGTATTCCAAGTGGAATAGTTAGTGTAGCTACCGAAGAGGACATTGATCTTATCGTTATGGGTAAAAGGGAAAGGGGATTTATGTCTCTATTCTCCCGGAGCGTCTCAGAGTCAACAAGACGAAAAGCCTGTTGCCCTGTGGTTTCCCTTAGCGCTCCTTTGAAGGGTTCGGCCTGGCGGGGAGGACCCCTGCCAGTTTCTGAGGATGTTGCGCAGTTCGCTTAAATTTCAACAGTGACACTGGCTGGAATCCTAGAAATTTGACAAGCGGCGGTCCACATCGGGTCGCCGTTCTTGTTTCAGATGAGCATCTAACGGCTAAGACGCAAGTCAATATGTCTTCAATTGCGTTCTGAGTGCCCGAGTAGCCCTCCCAACCGCTCCAAGCCTGTATCAACGGCCAGCCAGGATTCCCTCTTTTTCGCTCCTTTTTAGGATGCTAAAAGTTGGCCCAGGGTATATAGGGTTAAAGGGACCTTTTATGACCACTCTGACCCCCGGTCTCATCCGTGAAGGCGTGGGAATAATTATGTCTTTGAGTACGGAGGAGTTCAGCTTCTACTATATCTCGAATGTTTGAGTCTGTTTGTTAAGAGCCTTACTTAGAATGCTAGCTAATATAATTTACCAGCTAAGTAAGATGGTTGTGAGATTGTATTGTACCATATTTATGAAACTTCATGTCCAAGGTTTGGAGAACATTCCCTGGGGCAGTGGAGGAATTTTGGTGGCCAATCATCCAAGCACACTGGATGCAATTCTCCTTCATAGTCTGATGAAAAAGAAAATATTTACATTTACGAAAAGCGATTATTTTGAAAACCCTCTTCTGCGCTGGTACTTGAGAATAGTTGGAGGGATCCCTGTGAAAAAGGGGGCGTTTCGGCTTTCAGCCTTACGAGACACCGAACGTATTTTAAGGGGAAACCACATCCTAATGGTGTTTCCAGAAGGCCGAGTCAATCCGGCAGCGTCTTTGCTTCCTTTCCAGAATACTTTTATAAGATTATCACTCAAACATCACGTGCCTATCATTCCGGTTATAATAATCGGAACCGAAAGAGCGTTAGGGCATGGACAGTGGATCCCCCGGCCCACAGAAATCCGGGTCATAATCAAGGAACCCATCATGTTTCACCATCCATCTGATGATAAAGAAATGATTGACCTTCATGCCCAGCAGGTTAGACAGATTATTGCGCAGACCCTGGTCGAC
>JBHIAL010000401.1:0-1563 GCA_046758525.1 bacterium | reverse complement strand
AATCAAGAAGGTAGTTTTATCACTCGATGTTCACCATAGTCAGATTTCAAAAATTCTCTATACACATCGCTTAAGAAGTTGGGGCCGAATTTTATGAGGTACTCCAAGAGGTTAATTTTTCGCTCCTGGAGCTCATTTTCGGGAAAGACGTTGTTAGCTGCTTTGTAAACTTGTCTTTCTACAATGATATTTTGTCTCTTCAAACTCCGGGTTAGTTTATCCTCTAAAGCCCCCATCTCCTTTAAAACTCTTCCCAGTGATACCTGACAGGAGTCTCCCAAACTTCCATTTATTTTCAGAGCAGTTTCTTCAATATCCCGGAAGATCTCCTGGAGCCTCTTTCGGCCAGAGTTAAACACTGGCTTAATTTCCCTTGCCACTAATCTTTTTACCAAAGCTTGGGGAGACTCAAGATCAAAGATTTTTAAGTCATATTTGCGAAGAACCATTAAAACCTTATTTTCAATGACAGTAGCGCCAAATCGGGGATAGATCACGGGCATCTCCATACCGAATTCACGGTAAATTTGGCTTAATTGAGCAAAATAAGTTATTTCGGAAGGCCCAGCTACATAAGCATAGGTGGGAAGGATATAATCCTGAGTAATGGGCCTGGTCACAGCGTTAGCACTGAAGGAAAAAGGATCTTTTTCCAAAAGGTGGAGCAGTTCCTTTCGGGAGTAGGTATGATCCCCCACCTGAAAATCTCCATCGTAGATGACCTTCTTTCTTTCCACGAAAAAATTACATAAATTCGGGCTCTTATGAATAGGGGGAGAATATCCCAGTTCTTTAAGCCTCGCCCCGGTCTCATTCAGAATTTTGCTGCACTTAGCAGGGTTATCTATCATTCTTTTAAACAAAGGGATCATTGGCTTCCTCAAGTACTTAGGCTCTATCAAAATCAAACCATATTCTCCTAAAAGATAAAGCATTATGCGGGAAAAAAAATCCCCCAGATTTTTAGATTCACTGGATAAGCTCTGGAATTTCTCTAAAATAGAATCTTTAAACTCGGTATCAGGGAGGGCCTGGCTTATCCTTGATATTGCTTGTCCTATCTTTTCCTGATCCAACTCAACCTCAGAGGCGCTTCCTTTTCCTCTAAGAGGACAATCTATCCTCAAGGGCTTATTATCTTTCATCACATAAATATGATTCATTTCCCTGAGGTCATGATCTTCTGAGGCGTTCCAGAAAATGGGAACAAACTGGTACCGGCTGTTAGAGAGCCTCTTAGAAATTATGATTGCCGAAAAAGCTTTATAAATGGTGAAAAGGGGACCCGTAAATAGACCAGGCTGTTGCCCGGTTATTACGGCAAAGTTATTGTCGCTGCGCAAAAGCTTGATATTTTCCATCACTTTTGCGGGAGCATTAAGCGTCTGATTGTACTCGGTAAGATTTTTAGCTATTTGAGGTCTATCTACTCGGATATCCCTGAAATTCTTGGTTCTAAAGTGAGCGGGAAAAAACTCGCTAATTTTAGGGGAGCAGCGAAGATAGTCCAGAGTTATGGGCTGGGATATTACCTGTCGGGTGGGTAAAATCTTAGCTAACATA
>JBHIAL010000400.1:0-1567 GCA_046758525.1 bacterium | reverse complement strand
TTTGACGGAAAGGAGGGGAAGATGAGAAGATTAAACTTGATTATTTTGCTGGTGGCTGCGTTGGTCTTTCTACCGGGTGGATCATATGGGGCGGCAAGTACCACCGAGGAAGTTACGGTCACGGTTCAGGGAAGGGGAAGTCTACGGGTTACCCCGGATTTAGCTCTGCTCTATATGGGAGTGGAAGTTACCGCGCCCACTGCCCAGGAGGCGGCACAGGAAAATGCTAGGATCATGCAAGCGGTTCTGGATAAGCTTTCTTCCTATAACATCCCTAAAGATCAGATAAAGACTACTTGGTTCTCTCTCTGGCGAGTAACCGAGTATCAGGCCGGAAAACAGAAATTTATTGGTTTCCGGGTATCTCACACGCTTGAGGTGCCGGTGAGGGATATTCCCAAAACCGGAGAAATTCTGGATGCTGCGGTGAGTGTGGGAGTAAATGTGGTCAATAATGTAACCTTTTCGGTGCAAGATCCAAAGGAGACCTACCAGAAGGCTCTCCTGCAAGCAGTAAAGGATGCTCGTTCCAAAGCAGAAGCATTGGCTCAGGCACAAGGATTGAAGATTAAAGAGATAAAAAAGGTGGTGGAAAAACAAGCTTTTGCACCACAGTACGGAGCAGAAGGTGGAGAAGGAGAATTTGCCATAACCCCTTTTGTCCCGGGTCAGCTTAAAATAGAAGCGGTAGTAGAGGTTACTTTTATTCTCTCTTGAAGCTCCTAATTTACTGCCCAGGAGAAAATAGAATGAGGCAAGACGATAATGGCGAATTTTTCCCCTTAGGAAAACCAGACCCTGATTTTCTGGAGAAACTCCTCGGGTCTCTTCCTCAAGATCGAAGAGTAATTGTGGGACCAAAAATTGGAGAAGATGCAGCAGTTTTAGACTTTGGGGAAAATTACCTGGTTGTAAAAACCGACCCCATAACTTTTACCTTTGAGAACATCGGCTGGTATGTGGTAAATATTAATGCCAACGATATAGCCTGTATGGGCGCTACCCCGCGCTGGTTCTTGCCAACCCTTCTTCTTCCTCAGCAGGGTACTTCCAAAGAGTTGATAAAGATTATTTTTGACCAGATGAAATCAGCTTGCCAAAAATTGGGTATCTTCCTCATAGGAGGACACATGGAGGTCACCTTTAACCTTGATCGACCCATTGCCGTAGGGCAGATGATAGGAGAGGTGGGCAGAGAAAAACTGGTTAAGGGTTCTGGAGCAAAAGCAGGGGATGTGGTTCTTCTTACCAAAGGAGTTGCTATAGAAGGCACTCACGTTATTTATCAAAAAAAGAAGAAGGAGTTAAAAAAAAGACTTGCTCCAGACACGCTGGGGAAACTAAGGCACCTGCTTTATCAGCCTGGAATAAGTGTGGTTAAAGAGGCCCTTTTGGCGACAAGAAATTGTGAGGTTCACTGCATGCATGATCCTACTGAGGGTGGATTGAGGACAGGACTGTGGGAGCTGGCTTATGCCTCAAGGGTGGGAATAAGAATCGAAGAGGAAAAGATACCGGTGTTGCCAGAAACCGAGACAATCTGCAGATTTTACGGATTAGATCCTTT
>JBHIAL010000399.1:0-1573 GCA_046758525.1 bacterium | reverse complement strand
GCAGCACCGGTTACAATTACAACTTTTCCTTCTAAGTTCAACCATGACATTTTAATTGTCAACACCTCCACAGAAGATAGCTTTTGTATCTGCTATACTTAAATTCAAGGTTTTATAACCACCTTTAAAGCATCTCCCTCTTTATCTAACATTTTTTCCATCGCCTCAACTATTTCTTCCAGGAAGAAAACATGGGTAACTATGCGATCCATAAGGAGTTTCTGGCTTACAATTAACTTTAGAGCTTCTTCGAATTGTGCTCTATTAGAGGCAAAAGCCCCGTAAATTGAGACCTCGCGATAATGAATAATGTTTCCATCTAATTTTAGGATAGAATTTTCTTTGGGAAAACCAGCGAAAAAGCTTAATTTACCCTTCATCGCCATTGCCTTCAATAGGTCTTCTGCAACCTTGTTCACCGAACAGGCAACTATTCCTACATCTGTTCCTTCTTTATGCGTTAAATCTAAGACTGCCTGAACCAAATCAGTATCTTTAGTAGCAATATAATGGTCAAAGCCAAATTCTTTAGCTGTGGTAAGTCTTGCTGAAGAATATTCAGCCAGGATGACTTTTGCACCTTTGGTTTTTGCCAGCAGACTATGCATCAAACCAATGGGACCTGCTCCTACTACAGTAACATATTCTCCTTCTTTAATGTTTAGATAATTTTGACCATTTATTACGCAGGAAAGTGGTTCGACCATTGCCAGGTGTTCGTCTGAAACAGTAGAATCTTCCGGAACAGGTATGATGGCACCTTGCTTAACAGCGGCATCCTGGACCAGTATATATTCAGCAAAACCACCAGGATAATAATAGCCAATGGGACGGTTATTCTTGCACATATTATAGTATCCTTCCCGGCACGGCCTACATTCTTTTTTTTGACAACCTATTGAAGTAACTAATATTACCTTGCTTCCAACTTCATAGGCCGGATTTTTAACTTCGGAGCCGATCTCTTCTACAGTTCCTACAATTTCATGACCTATGATAAATTTACCTTCACCGTACCCCTTAATTTGGGGAACAAATCCTTTGGTAACGTCTTTTGTTCCTTCATACATCCTTCCATCTGTCCCACAAATAGCACAAGCATTGACTTTTACCACGACATCATTTGGTCCACACACTGGTTTAGCCGCGCTTTCAATTCCCATATGTTTTGCTTTATCTGTGTATAAAAAAGCTGCCTTCATTGTTTTATCTCTGCTTTTCTTCCTTCCTGCTCTCTTGACCCTTTTTATTCCTCAATGTATTTTCTCCAGTACTCTACTGATTCTTTAAGGTCATCTATGACCTGATATTCAGTGGGATAGCGCTCCCGGTGAGAGAACTCAAATAAAAGGACTACCTCTTTTGCACCTGATGCCTCGATGGCTTCCATTACTTTAGGGGGAGTAATGATACCCTCTTTATTGTATTGTGAGATAAAAGGCCAGTGGCCACCTTTATCTTTGGTACTCTGCTTTATATGAATAACCGGAGAAAGGCGACCCAGTTCCCTTAGCCAGACGTAAGGGTCTCTATCTCGAGGGTCAGAAGAGGCTAGATCCCCATGATCAACATC
>JBHIAL010000398.1:0-1585 GCA_046758525.1 bacterium | reverse complement strand
CTTCAAAGTACTGGTGAGACATCCTCAGGGTCAAGATACCTCATTAAATCCGGTTGATAGGCAGGCCAAGTCAAGTGGACTCAGCAACCAAGATACGAGATATTTGAAATCTGCCAATTATAGAGAACGCTCCTTGCCAAAAAAGGAAAAAGCAGAACCGAAAGATACAGAGAGCCATTCGAATCAAAGCTCAAATGAAGCTCAGAAAAAGAATCTACTTGAGGTTGAGACTTACGTGGTAAAACCGGGCGCTACCCTTTGGGGTATAGCTAAAGAGCATGGTCTACACCTTAGTACCGTGGTACATGCTAATAATCTCTCCCCCTCGCAGCCCATCTATCCCGGTCAGAAATTAAAGATCTACAATATGGATGGCTTTATCTACCGGGTTCGCCGTGGCCAAACTCTAATTCGCATTGCCAGGACCTATGATGTCTCTTTAGAAGAAATTATGGAGATTAACCAGATTGAAAACCCTCACCTTATCCCAGCCGGACTAAAGATTTTCGTCCCCGCTATAAAACCACTTTACACCTTTATCTGGCCTGCCCGAGGGCGGATCAGTTCAGGTTTTGGCTGGAGGCGTAATCCTTTTAACAAAAAGGGAAGGGAATATCACCGGGGGATTGATATAGTTGTGAATACCGGGACTCCGATAAGGGCTTCTAACAGTGGTCGGGTGGTAGTGACCTATCGGGGTAAGAGATGGAACAAAGGGTATGGGAAATTAGTGGTTATCAGAGGAGGCGATAATTCCTATACTTATTATGCTCATCTTTCCCGGGTGCTGGTAAAGAGAGGACAATATGTTCGTCAGGGCCAAAAAATAGGCTTGAGCGGCAATACTGGCCGCTCTACCGGGCCCCATCTCTTCTTTGCTATAGTTAAGAATGGCAGAGCACAGAATCCTTTAAAATACCTATCACCGAAATTTAGCAGTCGAAGAAAAAGGTAATGAATAAAGAGACCCATATCCAATACATAACAGCATCTACCCCTTTTTTCCGAGGCAAGACTGACAGTCATATAATTTCCTAATCTACTCTTCCATTAATTTTTTATATTCCTGTGCGTTGAGCAAAGAATCGATTTCTTTTTGCTGGGAGATTTCGACCTTAATCATCCAACCATTTCCATAAGGATCTTTGTTAATCAAGGAAGGGTCTTCCTCGAGCCGAGTATTAATTTCTATCACTTTTCCACTTACCGGTGAAGGAACTTCAAAGGCTGTTTTGGATGACTCAACGGTAGCAAATGTTTTCTTATGCGTTATTGCCTCACCGACCTTGGGCAGCTCAACCAACAAAATTTCACCGAGCTGTTTCTGTCCGTAGGAAGTAATTCCGACCTTACCAACATCTCCCTCCATCTTAATCCATTGGTGAGTATCCAAGTATCTTAGATCTTCTGGATCCACTGATCTCACTCCTTTCTCAGAGCAGTTAACATCAACAAGCGATTAAAATCTTAGCTTGTTCCGATACGTCCATTTTCAACCTTAGGACGGGGCCATAGCTTTGCTCGTTTTACCACCACCGGGATAATATTTTCCCAGGCAACAGCCATAATATGTACTCCGTGAACC
>JBHIAL010000397.1:0-1595 GCA_046758525.1 bacterium | reverse complement strand
ACTATAAAGGTACCTCTTCAGGGAGGACTTATAGATACTAAAGATATCAAAGTGGGCTCGTTTATTGGAGATCACACCAAGACAGGTATAGGAACTCTTCTTGATACCGGCTGTGTAATTGGGGTAGCCTGTAACATCTTTGGAGGAGGTACCACCCCTAAGTTCATTCCCTCCTTTAGCTGGGGAGGAGAGGCCGGATTTGTGGAAAACGAGCTGGATAAAGTGATTGAAGTGGCCAGGTTGATAATGGAGCGCCGAGGAGTAAAGCAAACAGAAGCGGATAGAGAGCTATTAAAGAAGCTGTACGAGCTTACAGCCGAGGAGCGTAAGAAGAGAAAGTAAGAGGAGCCTCTTCTTGAACATCTCGGAACGCAAGGAAAATAATGGAATGGAAAATATTATCTCCTGCTTAACTAATGCCTATCATAATTTTTCCTTAGAAGATGCCCTGAAGGGAATCTCTCGAGCTGGATTTTGTTATGTGGAGCTATTAGCAGAGCCCATCAGACGACAGTGGGTTCATCCGGATATGCCCCTGAAGCCCCTTAAGGAGAAGCTCACCAAAAATTGCCTTAAGGTATCCAGCTTAAGTGCTCCCTCTGATTTTTTACAAGATGAAGGGAGAGACTATTTTAAAAAGTGCCTCGAATTAACTAAAAAATTGAATGCCAGGATAATTAACACGCCCGTTGGAGAACCGAAAAATGAGAAAGAGACGAAAACAATGCTTAAGAATCTTAAAAATGCAGCTTCTTATGCTGAGTCGCTGGGAATGATAATGGCTCTTGAGCCACATGGAGATATCACCAGCACCGGTCAAAAAGTGCTGGAAATTGTGAATAAACTGGACTCTGCGGCAGTTAAGATTAACTATGATACCGCTAATGTCATTTTTTATGGTAATGTTAACCCCGAGGATGACCTTCCTTTGGTGGTAAGCCAGGTAGCCCACCTCCATATAAAAGATAAGCGAGGTGGCTATAAGAAGTGGGATTTTCCGGCCTTAGGAAAGGGAAGAATAAATTTTCCGGCAATTTTCCGCATCCTCCAGCTTGCTCACTACCAGGGTCCATTGAGTGTAGAGATAGAGTTTGCCCCCGGTGGATCAAAGAATCTAAAAGAAATTGACGAGGCGGTTCAGGAATCTTTCGTTTATCTAAAGAGGTTGTTCAAGTAAATCAAGAAATATCTCGGGACTTTTCCCCTCCGTCGCTGTATATCAGCTTTGGATTGCTTCTGCTCATCAAGGATTTCTCCCTATCCCTTGTCTCTCCCAAAGTCTTATTAAGCCACTTCCCTTTTTCTCATTCTAATTACATCATTTTGAGGACTTGCCCACAAATGTTGATTTGACCCCAAATGAATAGATTTTCCGTAGACAAGACCGTCTTTTTATATATAATGTTTCGAGGGAGAAGCTGAAAAATGACTGGCTATGAAAGAATGATGGCAGCCTTGAAGGCACAAAACCCACAATTACATTACCAGGTTTGGACCATGAAGCTTATGGGAGGGATTAATGAAAAAAAGCATTAGTTATTGGTCTTTTCCCGGGGTTTTGGAAGGTAAGCCCAAACTTGACCTTAGGGGCTGTC
>JBHIAL010000396.1:0-1597 GCA_046758525.1 bacterium | reverse complement strand
ATTCTCTTGAGACACCCTGAAGTAGAGATTGTGGCGATAACTTCCCAAAGTTTTGCCGGAAAGAAAATCTCAGAGGTTTATCCCTGGCTCAGTACAAATCTAGTTTGCCAATCACTCGATGTAGAAAGAATAGCCTCCTTTTCTTCCTTTATTTTTACGGCTCTTCCTCACGGAACCTCCATGGAGGTGGTGGGAAAGCTTTATTTAAGAAGAAAAAGAATCGTGGATCTCTCGGCTGATTTTCGTCTCGCCAATCCCCTGGTTTATGAAAAGTGGTATGGAGTAGCCCATAAAAAAAAAGATCTACTTAAACAGGCAATCTATGGCCTACCCGAGCTTTACCGGGAAAAAATAAAAGGAGCCCGTCTGGTAGCCAATCCAGGCTGTTATCCTACTTCAGCCTTACTCTCCCTGGCTCCTTTACTGAGATATGATTTAATAAAAGAAGATAGCATCATTGTAGATTCCAAATCCGGAGTTACCGGAGCGGGAAGAAAACTTTCCCTGAAAACTCATTTTCCTGAGGTCAATGAGAACTTATCTGCTTACCAGGTAGGATGTCACCGACATATCCCCGAAATAGAACAAGAGTTAGCTAAACTTGCCCAAAAAGAGGTTAAAATCACCTTCGTTCCCCACCTGGTTCCCCTGAATCGAGGAATACTTTCTACCTGTTATGCCGGCCTGAAGGATTCTTTAAAGCCCAAGGATTTAGTTAAAGCGTTTGAGGATTTCTATAGAGAGGAACCTTTCGTGGAAATTCTCCCTCAAGGCTGCTTTCCTCAGGTAAAAGATGTGGTCAATTCAAATAGATGCCAGATAGGACTTATGGTGGATGAAAAAAGACGCCGGGTGATAATTGTTTCCACTATCGATAATTTAGGCAAAGGTGCCTCTAGCCAGGCAGTGCAAAACATGAATATAATGTGTGGATTTGAAGAAACCATGGGCTTAAGCTAAGGAGAAACCATTGAAAGAAGTAGAAGGAGGAATTACAGCCCCCCAGGGATTTAAAGCAGCAGGGGTGCACTGCGGGATAAAAGTAACTCAGCCTGATCTAGCACTGATTTATTCAGAGGTTCTGGCGATGAGTTTTGGGATGTTTACCAGTAACAAGGTAAAGGCAGCGCCGGTTCATTATTCTCTAAGGAAAATTCGCCGCCACCAGACCCAGGCAATCATTATAAATAGCGGCAATGCCAACGCCTGCACCGGAGATAAGGGACCTGAAGACGCAGAGAAAATGGCCAGATTGGTAGCTCATCATTTAGGAGTAAAGGAAGATATGGTTCTGGTAGCCTCTACCGGAAGGATAGGTAAACCCTTGCCTATGTCTAAGATTGAGGCTGGGATAGAACAAGCGGTGGAATCTCTATCTTTTAAAGGTGGTCATCGGGCAGCTCGGGCCATTCTGACCACCGACAAGATTACCAAGGAAATAGCAGTGGAAACCGACATTCCGGCAAGGGGAAAAGGTAAGGTAGTAATTGGAGGTATGGCTAAAGGAGCGGGGATGATCTCACCGAACCTGGCGACCATGCTCTGTTTTATCACTACCGATGCCTGTATAACTGAGGATGCTCTGGAAGAGGCAACG
>JBHIAL010000395.1:0-1610 GCA_046758525.1 bacterium | reverse complement strand
AGATGGGGTCAAACTTGAAGAGAAAATTTATAAGTTTTCAAGCTCTAATTGATCCCGCCGAGATCAGAGAAATTAAATTATTTACCAATCAGTTTGAGCAGGATTTCCTCCATCCCGGCACCCACGATCGTCGCATTAATCTTGATCCTGGCTACCTTAACCTCTCCAAACTTGTCCTGGCTAGCACCAAGGACTATCAACACCGGATTTATCTGGGAAGAGGAATTTATGCTGAGGTTACCCTGCGGTACAAAAAAGAGAAGGGTTTCAAGCCCTGGGAATGGACTTATCCTGATTATAGAACCAGAGAGTATCTTGAGATCTTCAATCACCTGCGGGAGATTTACCAAGGTCAACTAAAGACCAAAAAGATAAATGCCAAGGGCAATAACTAATGTTTTGCTGGCTGGAGTAGGAGGGCAGGGAATTTTGTTGTCCTCCGAGATCTTGGCTAAGGTAGCCTTCGAAGAAGGGTATGATGTTAAAAAATCTGAAGTTCATGGAATGGCACAAAGAGGTGGCAGCGTAAGCTCGGAGGTAAGGTTTGGAGACAAAATCTACTCTCCCCTTATTAGAAAAGGAGGAGCGGATTTTCTCCTTGCTTTAGAAAAACTAGAGGCTTTAAGATTCGTTGATTATTTAAAGAAAGAGGGAGTGTTGATATTAAATGATCTTGAGATCCCCCCTCTTATGGTGAGTATCGGTGAAGAACAGTACCCTAAAGGCATCCTTTTCCATTTAAAGAAGAGGACTTCCCGAATCATCAAAATAGAAGCCAAAAAGATCGCCCAGACTGCCGGCAATCCCAAGAGTTTCAACCTGGTTTTATTAGGAAAGCTGTCAACTTTTCTCAGCTTTAAATCCAGTACCTGGGAAAAGGTCATCCGTCAGGAGGTTCCTCCCCACACCATAGAGGTTAACTTGAAGGCTTTTGAATTAGGAAAGAGAGGTTGACACTGCTATGCGGAGATGTTATAAATATTGGAGTCAAAAATATCTCGGGACTCTTCCCCTTCGTCGCTGTATATCGACTTTGGATTGTTTCTGCTCGTCTTCTCGTCTCGGGAAAGACGTGAGGACTTTGAGGGGGGAAACATCCCCCCTCAACGCTACGCTGCTCCCCCCAAATTCAAAAACAGGCAGAGCATGTCGCTTCGCTCCTCAGACAACACGTCTTTCTTCTTCCTCAACTCGAAGACTCGTTAAGGTGGCTGATCTAAGGCTCCTGCGGGGAAAGTCCCTCGATAGGCGTATAAATCTTCTAAAGACTAATAATGTCTGGAGTATTAAGTCCTAAAATAAAAGGAGAGAGTATGAAAATCTTTGTCGATACGGCGAAATTGGGTGAAATTAAAGAGGCCTGTGGTTGGGGCATAGTTGATGGGGTAACGACTAATCCTTCGCTAATTAAAAGAGCGGTGGATGTGGCAAAAAAGGAAGGCAAAGAGATTGACATGGAAACCTACATCTGGGAAATCTGCAAAACAGCCGGCAAGGGTAGGCCAGTCAGCCTGGAGGTGATCAGCTTGACCATGAAAGAAATGGTTGAGGAAGGCGAGCTACTGTATGGTAAATTTAATCCGGCTGCCGAAAATGTAGTAATAAAGATT
>JBHIAL010000394.1:0-1611 GCA_046758525.1 bacterium | reverse complement strand
ATTGTTTCTGCTCGTCTTCTCGTCTCGGGAAAGACGTGAAACTCGTCGCTGCCTTACGGCCGCTCCTCAGACAACACGTCTTTCTTCTTCCTCAACTCGAAGACTCGTTAAGGTGGCTGATATAAGGCTCCTGCGGGGAAAGTCCCTCGATACGGGTATAAATCTTCTGAATCCTAACACTTTCCCAGCTGGCTATCAAGGATACAAATTTAAAGTCGCCAGGCGCCCCCCACAGGGGGCTTGACTTGTAGAAAAAATCTACTATATTTTAGAGGCTCTTCTCCAAAAGACTCTTAGAGGTAAAACTCCATGCGTCCAATAGCTAAAATAATAAAAAGTGTTCCAGAAAAGCCTTTAGGTCTCAAATGTTTTGATGAGGAACGCCGTAAGCAGACTCTGCTAAGCACGGTGGATCTAGGCATTCACCCGGTGAAGGTAGATAGGATAGTGGGAAGCCTAGGTAGATGCCTTGACTTTGATCCTAAATTTAAATTTAGAGGTAAGAATAATACCCAGGATCGATATAATTCTATAAAACGGGCACTGGAAGGCGGCATAATTCTTCCTCCGGTAGAACTTTACAAGATCAAAGATGAGTACTACGTGGTGGATGGCCATCACCGCATTTCTGCCGGAAGGCAAATGGGGCAAGAATATGTCGATGCTCGGATCATTGAATATCTGCCAGCGAAAGATTCTCCTGAAAATGCTTTATATTTGAGGAGATTCGACTTTGAACAGAAGATGGGCATAAGGGAGGTTTTTCTCTCGCGACCCAGTGGATATGATAGACTCATCTGGCAGATAGACCTACATCAACAGTATCTGGCCCATAAAATGGGAAGAGAGGTATCCATTAAAGATGCCGCCCATGACTGGTTTTATTCTATATATCAGCCTGTTGTCCAAAAGATAGAGGAAGGGAAACTAACCCCCCAACTTAAAAATGCCACCCCTGGCGACATATATCTTTACCTGACAGAGGACCTACAACTTCGCAATAAAAGAAACGGCCATTACCTGGATCTTGCTGAGGCAATAAGGGAGGTTGACCTCCTCACCCAAGAAGTCCACATAATTAAACCCCGAGCAGGCCTAAAAGAAAAGGTGATGAATATTCTACTTCCCTGCCACCCTTTGAGAAAATGTCCCTACCATTCACGTTTAAGATAGAAACCTTGAAATTTTTAATCCATGCCTCATTAGAAAAATAATAGCTAAAGGCTAAAATCCTCTGGTTTTAGATCCTTCAATCTTTTCTTGAAATCCTCTATCTCCTCCTCTTTGATGGGAGGCTTGTCCCCTATGGCTATCTTGTCTAGCACTGTCTCCTCTATAAAGATAGGTACCTTCAGCCTAAGAGCCAGGGCTATAGCATCACTGGGGCGAGAATCGACCTGAAGAGGCTCTCCGTTTCTCCTCATCAAAATGCGGGCATAAAAGGTGTTATGTCTGAGGTCGCTTATTACTACCCGGTCCACTCTGCCCTCAAGCTTCTCAATTAGAGATTTAGCCAGATCATGAGTCAGGGGTCGGGGTGGTCTAACATTCTCCAAAGCAAGGGCAATAGCCTGTGCCTCAAATAGTCCAATCCAAATGGGGAGTGTTTTA
>JBHIAL010000393.1:0-1616 GCA_046758525.1 bacterium | reverse complement strand
AGTCGAAGCTCTAAAAAGATTACCTGTCCAATTACTGGTTATATTACGCTCTATGAAGGAATGCCTCGAGTGGACTTCCGAGTAGAAATAGATAACCTGGCTAAAGACCATCGGTTACGTGTGTTTTTTCCTACAGGAATTGCCGCTAAAAATGTCCATGCAGAAGGTCAATTCGATGTGCTTTGTCGAAGTGTGAATCTCCCTGCAGGAGAAAACTGGGAAGAAAAGCCTTCTTCAACTTTCCCACATTTATCGTTTGTAGATGTTAGCGATGGAAACAGAGGATTGGCTGTCTTTAATCGAGGACTTCCTGAATATGAGGCCGTACAAGACAATGGCACTATCAGCATAGCACTAACCCTGCTTCGTTGTGTAGGATGGCTTTCTAGAAAAGAAGTCAAATCTCGATTTGGCAAACATGCAGGACCAGTTGTAGAAACTCCTAAAGCTCAGTGTTTAGGTAAGCATATTTTTGAGTATGCACCGTTTCCTCACTCTGGAACATGGCAATCCGCAAAAGTCTACCATCAAGCACACTATTATAATGAACCCATGAAAGTGATTTTAACTAGCATTCACTCTGCTAAACTTCCCCGCAAATTGAGCTTTATTAGCGTTGAGCCTACAACGTTGGTGCTAAGCGCAGTAAAGAAAGCAGAGAATGATGAAGCGCTGGTGGTTAGAGTATACAATTTGGCTAACAGTTCAGTGAAGGGAAAAATAAGCCTTTATAAACCGATTAAGAAAGCTTGGTTATCAAAATTGAATGAAAAGCTTGTAGGAGAACTAAAGATAGATAACCAGAACAGAGTTATATTTCCGATAAAAGGTAGGGGGATAGTTGTTGTTCTCCTTGAGATATAAAGAAAGAGACGATAAAAGACAAACTAAAAAGGTCTCTTCAAAGATCAAATATTTTTCCGGGATTCAGGATATTATTGGGATCAAAAACTCTCTTTATTCCTTTCATAACCTTAATTTGAGCTGCATCAACTGCTAGATCCAAATATTTTTTCTTAGCCAGACCAATTCCATGTTCACCCGAGATTAATCCACCTAAGGACAACACCAAATCAAATATTTCTTTAACTGTCCTGGATTCAGATATTTTCCATTGAGCATTATCCACATCCTCTTTGAGGATATTTAAATGAATGTTTCCATCTCCTAAATGACCAAATTTTGCTATAGAAAGAGAATATCTGCCGGAAATCTCGTTTACACCTTTTAAAAGTAGGAGTATCTTGCTACGAGGAACTACTACATCCTCGTCGCTCATAGTTGAACTTACTTTGACCAAGGCCTCCCGAATGGACTGTCTTGTTTGCCAGATCTTATCCCGATTTGGCCTATCCTCAGCTACCAGGACATCCAATGCGCCATTCTCCAGACAGATTTCTCCTATGGTTTGGTAAATTGGCTCCACTTCTTCCTTTCGATTTCCGTCCAGTCCAATCCAGAGATGCGCCTCAGCTTCATTAAATGGCAGCTCTCTTTTCAAAAATTTTTCGCATGCCTTAATAGTCTTCCTGTCCATAAAGGTAATTCATAGTCAATTTTTTCCCCCATTATACTACCTTCACATAAAAAGACAATTAGCTTTGATCGTGCCATAG
>JBHIAL010000392.1:0-1619 GCA_046758525.1 bacterium | reverse complement strand
ATTCAGGATGCTGTGGGGTTATCCCCTTGGGGGTTCGACTCCCCCCTTCGGCACCTCTTTTTAATCTCAACCGCATTCAAAAATTCCAAAGTCAAGATAGGCGCAAGACTTCATGAAATCATCACCTAACTCAGGTGAGGAAAAAGGGGGCGATGAGGATGGGCTTTTGGAAAAAACTCTTCTCTAAGAAGGCCAAAAAAGGAATATTCCCTCGATTAAAAGGTGACTTCATTCCCTTTGTAGTGAAGTGTGATAAGTGCGGGGAAGAAATAAGGATCAATGTCAACCGGAGGACCGATATCCAGAGTTTATATGCCGAAACTGGGGAAAAAGGAGCTGCTTACACCTTAAAAAAAGAAATCCTGGGAAGAAAATGTCCCAATTTAATAAACATCACGGTGGATTTTGACAGAAGTTATCGGATTCTGTCCCGCAATATCTCGGGAGGAAAATTCATTTCTTCAGAAGAAGAAACAGGGTAAAAAATCAATGAGCAGCATCAAACTGGAAGGAGTGGTAAAGAAATTCACTGAGAAGGAGATCTCTCTGTTTAAAAAAAGGGGTCGAGAGATCAAAACCATCTTTGCCCTCGATCATCTCTATCTAGAGGCGAGAAAGGGGGAAACCTTATGCGTCATTGGACCAACCGGATGTGGGAAAACTACTTTTCTTAAAGTTATTGCAGGTTTAGAAAAAATTGATGAGGGAAATATTTACTTTGATGAGGAGAATGTAAATGAAATTCCTCCTAAGGATAGGGGAATTGGCATGGTTTTCCAAAACTATGCTCTTTATCCACACATGATTAGTAGAGAGAACCTGGCCTTCTCCTTCCGGCTACGAAAATGGCCGGAGGATGCTATTGATGAGAAGATCCGTTTTACAGCCAATACTCTGGGAGTGGGTTTTCATGCTCTCCTGGGACGTTTTCCCAGGAACTTGTCAGCCGGGCAAAAGCAAAGAGTTGCCCTGGGAAGATGCATCATCCGAAATCCAAGAGTATTTTTGCTAGATGAGCCGCTGTCTAACTTAGATGCAAAGTTAAGAGTAAAGACAAGAACAGAGATCAAACATCTGCTAGCCAGATTTGGCATAACCACTGTCTACGTTACCCATGATCAGGCAGAGGCGATAGCCCTGGCTGATAGAATAGCTATTATGCGGGAAGGTAGAATTGAGCAGGTGGGTAGCTTTAATGAAGTGTATTATCATCCTTCTAACCTATTTGTAGCCGGTTTTATTGGTGATCCTCCCATGAATCTCTTACCCTTAGACTTAAGAGAAAATCCTTACGGTCTTTTCTTAAGCAATCATTTACGGGTACAACTACGGGGACCCCGGTTTGAAATCCTAGGGAAAAAAGGCTATTTGGGAAAAGAGATAATTTTTGGTCTTCGTCCCGAAGAGATCAAATTGAGAGAAAATTTTCCTGCCTCGGAGAAAATCTGTTCCTTTAGTGCCCGGGTGGATGAGATTGAGCTCACTATCCCCAATATTCGTCTCTTTTTAAGCTCCGGGGAACACAAGCTCGTAGCAAATGTTGATCCCTCACCCAGGATAAAGAAGGGTGAAGATATGGAATTTGCCTTCGACATCGAAAAAGTTAAGCTGTTCGACCC
>JBHIAL010000391.1:0-1622 GCA_046758525.1 bacterium | reverse complement strand
ATAGATTCTTTCCTCTGCGTTCCCCACTTTACCTGAGAAATTAAATTCTCTACCTTAGCTCCCCATGAAAACTTTCTTCTTCGTATAAAAAAGGCGGCGTCTAGACCATAGCCACTCCCTTCCTCCCAGGTAGTAGTCTGTTTTAGGTATTTTATATTAACTCCCCAGCTACTAAAAACCTCCTTCGGGCTTAGTTTGGAGGGTGACAAAAACTTTCCGTAGGAGTAGAAAATCAAGTCATAATTCCATTTCTCCGGTTCAAGATCAGCCGATAATCGACTCCAACTGATTCCCCCTGCCCCTATGCCGGTAGTGGGTTCCACGAAGGAAAGGAAATAATGGTGCAGAAGACCCAAACTATACAAATCGGCATGCATTGTTCCCAGTTGTCTTTGCCTGATCTGGACCAAACCGGCTGGATTAAAGTGGCAGGCTCCGTAGTCGTCGGCTATGGCCACAAAGGTGCCGCCCATACCCATAGCTCTGACACTAACAGGAAGACCGACAAAGCCGCTGTCGGTGATATGCAAATAATCAGCACCATGGCCAAGCCACGGAATTAGAAAGGTTAAACTGCTAACCGTTAAAACGACTAATAAAATCCCCGTTTTTTTTGGGAATGTTACTTGGATTAGTTGTCCTCTCACTGGTTCCGCTCTCGGCGACACCTTTTTAAAACTCTTTATATCACACTTACAAAAAACAGTCAAACAGCATGGTTTTACTTATTTATATTCAATTCCCTTTACTTTATTAATATATTTTTCCGCTGAGCAGGTGGCCAAGGCACCTTCACCGCAGGCGACTACCACCTGCTTTAGCAAATTTTTTCTTACGTCACCACAGGCAAAGATACCGGGCACATTAGTCTCTAAATTGGCTCGCGTTTTTACAAATCCTTTTTTATCAAGCTCTATCAGGCCTCGTATAAAGTCTGTGTTTGGTTTTAAGCCAACGGAGACGAATACCCCTGAGCAAGGGACCTTTTTTGTCTTGCCGGTTTCTAGATCTTTGAGTTCAACTCCCTCAACCTGGCTATCTCCATAAATCACGGTTACTACTGATCTAAAGATTATCTCAACTTTAGGATTTCTAAATGCTCTTTCCTGCAGGATCTTTTCCGCTCTCAGCATTCCTCGGCGGTGAACAAGATAGGCTTTTCTCACAAATTTAACCAGATGTAAGGTCTCTTCTAAGGCAGTATTACCTCCCCCCACTACCATCACCTCTTGATCCTTAAAAAAAGGGGCGTCGCAAGTAGCACAATAGGATACCCCACGCCCGACAAAAGTTGCCTCTCCCTCAACTCCTAATTTACTTGGCTCGGTGCCGCTGGCGATTATTGCCGCCAGCGTGGTATATTTCTGGTCGGAGAGGGTATGAATGATTTTCTTTTCGTGGTCCAGTTCAATTCCCTTAGCCTCACTTTGTTCTAGCTTCATCCCCAGGTTTTCTGCTTGCCTCTGCATCCTTTCCATTAGTCTCCTAGGGGATATAGCAAGTGGAATCCCAGGATAGTTTTCAATCCTTTGGGAAAGGAGGATCTGACCTCCAGGAGTAAGTCTTTCCAGGACCACTGCATCCAGTAGAGCTCTCCGGGCGTAAATAGAGGCTGTCAATCC
>JBHIAL010000390.1:0-1640 GCA_046758525.1 bacterium | reverse complement strand
GCTGAGGAGAGAATCCCCGTAGCTTTATCTTCTGCCCCTATGGCGGGATCTACCTCTCCGGTAACTTTGGCTGGCACCTTAGCCCTTGTGAATGCGGAGCAGCTCAGTGGAATAGTTTTGACCCAGTTAGTAAGCCCTGGTGCACCTGTACTTTATGGAGCTATCCCCTCTGTGGCTGATATGTCTAATATGTCGTTTCTATGCGGTGCGGTAGAATTGGGAGTGCTAAACACGGCTGCAGCTCAATTGGCACAGTATTATGATATCCCCTTCTATGCTTGGGCTGGTCTTACCGAGTCTAAAATTCCGGATGTACAAGCAGGGTACGAGAAGGCGACAGGCGCTTTGCTGGTGGGCTTAGCTGGGGCAAATTATATCCATAACGCTGCTGGCATGCTAGATTCTACCACTACCGTTGCCTACGAGCAGTACGTAATAGACAACGAAATCATTGGTATGGTGATGAGAGCATTAAAGGGGATAGAGGTTAATGAGGAGACTCTGGCCCTGGAAGTGATAGATAAGGTAGGGCCGGGAGGAAATTTCTTGGCCGAACCACACACCGTAGCTCATATGAGATCAGAGTTCTTCTTTCCCAAAGTCAGCGATAGGTCCAGGAGAGAGAAGTGGTTGGCAGAAGGAGGAAAAGATGGGAGTCAAAGAGCCAGGGAGATAGCCATAAATATCCTGGCCACCCATAGGCCGTTACCCATCCCTGGTAAGGTGGATAAGAAAATAAGGAGCCTAGTAAGAGGATTAAGGGAGACGGGAGCAGATAATAAATGAAAGTGGGATTAGCACAGATCGATTGCAAACTGGGAGATTTAAAAGCTAACCTGGCGAAACTACGAAGGTTTATCTCAAGAGCTAAGGAGAGGGAAGTTGATCTTTTGGTGTTTCCTGAGTTAAACCTCACCGGTTATTCTCTCAAGAGCCTTGTCCCGGAGGTTGCCATAAGAGTAGATGATCCTTTAATTAAAGATTTGAAAAAAGAGAGCACGGAAATCTCCTTAGTGATAGGGTTTGTGGAAGAATCAAAAGAGCATAATTTCTATAATTCAGCTCTGTATTTAGAGAAAGGTAGGATAAAACATCTTCATCGCAAGATTTATCTACCGAATTATGGTATATGGGAGGAAGGAAAATACTTTGCTGGCGGTGAACAGATGAGAGTCTTCTCCACTTTCTATGAGCCTATGGCTATTTTGATTTGTGAGGACAGTTGGCATCCTATTTTGCCTTACATCTCGGCTTTGGATGGCGCCTCCATTTTTATACACACGGCGGCCAGCTTTGAAAAAGATTTAGGGCAGCTTTCTGTTCGCTCTGCCTGGGAAGGATTAAACAGACTATACGCTCAGTTGTTTTCCTCTTATATTATCTTCATCAACCGGGTGGGTTCCGAGGAGGGAAATAAGTTCTGGGGCGGGTCTTCCATTATCGACCCGGCTGGGAAGAAGGTTGTTAAAGCCGATTATTATGGGGAACACCTGGTAGTAGGCACTGTAGATAGGGAAAAGATCAGACATCATAGATTTACCTTACCTTTGTTTCGCCACGAACGAATTGACTTAGCTATAAGGGAGCTTAATAGGGTGTGGAAGAAAAAATGTGAATCCTTCAATTCTGGAAATAAGGAG
>JBHIAL010000389.1:0-1662 GCA_046758525.1 bacterium | reverse complement strand
ACCATAGATAGCAATACTATTTGAGGAGGCTTAGTGCTTCCTCAACCCTGCTTAGTCCCTGGTCTATTTCTTCAATGGAGGCAGCGTAAGAAAGACGCAGATAGTCCTCGGCACCAAAGGCAATCCCGGGTACCACTGCCACCCCCACTTCCTCCAAGAGATATCCGGCTAAATCCAAAGAATTCTTTATGATCCAATTGTTATCTCTTTTTCCAAAAAAACTGGAAAAGTCAGGAAATACATAAAAAGCCCCCTGGGGAAAAAAGCAGCTCACCCCCTCTATTTTCTTCAATCTATCTATTATAAAATTTCGCCTTCTGGCAAAGATTTCCTTTCGTCTTTCCACCTCGTCCTGCGGTCCTTTTAGAGCTGAAAGGGCAGCCATCTGGGCAATAGAGTTAGAGCAGGAGGTAGAGTGACTCTGTATTTTCCTCATCCCCTGGATAATTTTCTCCGGACCTCCGGCATAGCCAATGCGCCAGCCGGTCATACTGTAGGTTTTAGACAGTCCATTAACAGTGATCGTTTTCTCCTCTATCTCTTTCCCAAGAGAGGCTATACTACAGTGTTTTCCCTCATAAACTAGTTTTTCATATATTTCATCAAAGATAAGATAAAGTTGGTGGGAGCAAATTACCTCCGCTATCTGGTTAAGATCTTCTCGTGAGTAAACTGCTCCGGTTGGATTACCGGGAGAGTTCAGGATGAGGAGTTTGGTCTTGGAGGTTATTTTCTTTTTAAGATTGTCTTTCCCTATCTTGAATCCGGCCTCAGGGTAAGTAGAAACCAGAATGGGAGTTGCCCCGGCAAGTTTCACCTGCTCAGGATAGGATACCCAGAAGGGTTGAGGAATAATTACCTCATCACCTGGGTTACAGATGGCTAAAATGGCATTATATAGAGCTTGTTTTGCCCCCACACTGACTATGATCTGGGAGGGACCATAATCGAGTTGATTATCATTTTTGAATTTATCGCATATCGCCTGGATCAGCTCCGGTATCCCCGCCGTGGGAGTATATTTGGTGAATCCATCCTTTATTGCCTTGAAGGCAGCTTCCTTGATGGACCAGGGGGTGTCGAAATCTGGCTCTCCCACCGAGAGGTCAATGATGCTTCTACCCTTCCTCTTCATTTCCTTACTCTTTGCACTTATGGCTAGAGTAGCGGAAGGGCTGATCTCATCCAGCCTTTTAGACAAATTGATTATTCCCATCTGGCAAAAATCTTTATCTTTTGGAGATCTGGGGTCTTGCTCTGGCTCCTCTTAGCCCTGGTTTTTTCCGCTCCTTCACCCGGGGATCACGAGTTAAAAGACCGGCCTTCCTCAGAGTCTTTCTAAGTTCTGGGTTAATCTTCAAGATGGCCCGGGCGAGGCCCAGTCTTATGGCTTCAGCCTGACCGGCTAGACCTCCTCCTTTAACGTGAGCTTCTACATCAAACTTATCCAGAAAATCTACCTTTTCTAGAGGCTCCCTTACAATTTTACTGTTAACCTTACGGGGGAAATAGTTTTCTAGATCCCTCTTATTCACAGTAAGATTTCCCTGGCCCGACTTTATCTTGACCTTAGCTGTTGCTTTTTTTCTTCTTCCCACAGCGTAAAAACCTTCCTTCATTGGCCTCTCCTAATTTTTCTTAAATGGTATCACAATTTTTAAC
>JBHIAL010000388.1:0-1685 GCA_046758525.1 bacterium | reverse complement strand
CAGGCAGGTATAGAAAGAGCCATCGCCGAACTCAGAAACGATACCAATGAATACGATGATCTTTATGAGCCGTGGGCCAGGGGTTTCCAAGAATCCCTGGGGGAGGGAAACTATGAGGTATCTGAAGCTGAGAACCCCGGAGAGAATGAAAAAGGTGAGAGGCTAGGTATTTTTGACGAGGCCTCCAAGATCAACCTGAATGTAGTGGGGACCGGAAATAACCACGAAGGATGGACTCCCTGGGAGATTAATCTGGGAGCAATAACGGCTATCAACAAGCAACTTGGCTCCGATGGGATAGATAATGATGAAGATGGCAAGATCGATGAGCAAAATGAAGGAATCCAGGCTATTATAAAATATCGCTGTGGCGAAGATGGGGCCCCTGGAGTTAAAGGCGTAGATGATGATGAAGATAGGATAGTTCTTCAGTCCGATGGCATCGACAATGATGCAGATGGTGAGATTGACGAGCCCGATGAAGGAGTGGATGAGCCGGACGAGTACTACCCTGATAGACCTTATGGAGATGATAATCCCTTTAATACATTGGAGGAGATAAGGCTCATTCCTGGGATAGGAGATAAAACCTTCAACAAAATAAAAGATTATCTTACCATATATTCTTATGACAAGAATGTGGATAAAGATGGAAACTTGCGGATTAATATTAACACCGCTTCCCCTTTTACGATCAGCCAAACCCTCCAGAAAGTTGGAATTTCTCCTGAGGTAGCCGATCAGATAGCCGCCAATATAGTTGATTTTCGAGATGAAGATAACCGTCCTACCGAGTTTAACGGTAAATACGGACTTGAGCGCACGCCTTACATCAATGAGGTCATGCCCCATTTTACCACCTCAGTTCCCATGGCCATAGCCGGATTGGCCAAGGGAGGAATTAGGTTTCTGGAGGAGAAAATAAGGGAAAAGGTCAAAGAAAAAATTAATGAGAAAATAAAGATAGGCTCCTTCCCCCTACTGGAAGAGGTAAAAAAAGGAACTTCAGAAAAAGAAAGGGAGTTAAAACTACAGATAGACAAAATCATAAAGGAAGATGAATCTAAAGACGAAGGAAAAAGACAAACCTCAGCTATTTTTAGAATCATGGGGGAAAGAGTAGCAAGAGCTGCCGAGACCAAAAAAGTGAAAGTCGATATAGAAATAGAGTGGGTTGAACTTTTCAACCCTTATGATAGTAGCTGCAAAATTGGAGGGTGGAAGATCAGGACCTCTCTGGGTACAAAAAGATTACGAGGAACAATATCTGGCCGCAGCTTCAAGCTTGTGTTTAACATGGTCATAAGAATGGAAGGAAAAACTATAGGCAGGGAAATTCTGCATGATTATAGGGATACGGTGATTTTAAAAAACCCCCAGGGCAATGTGGTGGATAAGGTAACCTATCATAATTATGGGGCTCCCTGGAATGCCTTCGAAAAGAACGATCCCCGGGTGCGAGAATTCGTGAGCAGTCTTCCCGGAGGAAGCCCGAGATTTCGTAACTGGTTCTGGATGCCGGATGTGGGTGAGGGAAAAGATAAAGATGATTACAGTAGCTTCTATGTGAAGAATAAACCCTTTGCCAATATAGGTGAGACCGGCTTTATTCATGCTGGAAAACAGTGGCGGACAATAAAGCTTATCCAGGGCGGGGACTGGAAAATCTTAGATAAGATTACGGT
>JBHIAL010000387.1:0-1691 GCA_046758525.1 bacterium | reverse complement strand
GTATAAATAATGACGGGAATTTGAGGCTTTCTTTTCTTAATATTCTCCAAGACCTCAATTCCATCCATGCGGGGCATTCTAAGATCAACCAGAGCAAGATCGAAGGTCTCCTCATCTATTGCTTTTATGGCTTCAGGACCATCTTTGGCCACTTTGACTATATAGCTTTCCCTTCTTAGAACATCCGAGAACACCACTCTTACATTAGCTTCATCGTCCACAATAAGGATTTGTTTAGCGTTTTTTTCCATTAGTTTCCCCTTAGCCGTGATTTGTTTTTCAAAGGAGCAACTTCTGTGCCATTTTTCCAGCATAAGCAAATCAAGACTAAGGGAAACTTTCTCATCTTTTAAGCCTTGAGAGAGTTGCTCATCTCAAAATGGAGTGTCCAATCTCCTGGGCCGATATATTATCCAGACAAGGAAGAGTTCCAACGGCTCTTTTAAGCAAGGCTCAGAGCCTGCGCAAACAAGCGCAACCTAAAGGTTGCGGCTACCTTGTCCCGTTTTCTTGACCTGTTTGGACGTGTTCAATTTCCCAATCTGGCGACGTATTTTGAACAGAGGACTTTTTGGGGTTGACTTTTTCAGTGAATGTATTAAGCTCCAATACAATGAAAGAGCTGGGAGGAAGAAATACCGCATCTTTTGTAGATAGATGAGCAGCAAGATAAGAGAGGATAAAGCCGCTAGCAGGCTAAGAAGTGAGGCCGGTTTTACCTTGTTGGAGCTTTTGATAGTGGTGGCAGTTATCGCAGTTTTATCAGGGGTTGCCACCATCAACTTCCTTCAGGCTACCGGAAGAGCAAAAAGAACCGCAGCCAAGTCCTTCATGGCTGAATTGGAGACAGCCATAAGCATGTATAAAATTGACACTGGACATTATCCCCCTGATGAGAGGGGTTCTGCTTCTCTAAGAAAGGCTCTCTCGCCTGCCCCTGAGGATCCTATCTGGAAGGATCCAGAATGGACCGGACCTTACCTGGAGTTCAAAAAAAGTGAGGTGAATGAGGCTGGTGAGCTTCTCGATCCCTGGCATAAAGGAAGAAATGACAGACTTCACATCTATTTCTACACGGCTGATCTTGATGGAATCCCTTTTACTTTCCCTCCCTTTCATAACAAGAGTAGTTACGATATCTATTCTAAGGGATCCGATGGAAAGACTGGAACCAGTGGCGTTGACGGTGATGAGTTTGAGGATGGTGATTATTGCCAGAATGAGATAGACGATGATGGGGATGGAGTCATAGATGAGCTGAATCCCAATGGTCCAGGTTCATCTAATGGGTATTTGGAGGACGATATTAATAACTGGTAGTTAAGAAGGATGATGCCTCGAAAATCTGGATTCACTTTGATAGAGCTGATTGTGGTACTGGGTGTGGTGAGCGTGGTTATCTTTTTGGGTATTTTGTCTGCCAGTAGTTTTCTCTCCCGCAGCCGCCTGAAGACTTCAGCCGGGGATATCGCCTCTACCCTAAGATGGGCACGTCGGCTCTCCATAACTAAAAGAAAAGAATACCGGGTTGTCTTCGACCCGACTCGAAGAAAATATTGGATTGAAGACGAAGAGGAGATGGTGATAGAAGGAAAACATTCACTTTTAGAGAATGTAGTCTTTGCTGATCCAGATCTTTGGAAAAGGGAGGAAGAGGATGGAATTGTAGAATTTGATGATCCTGATGATGA
>JBHIAL010000386.1:0-1702 GCA_046758525.1 bacterium | reverse complement strand
ATCCAGGCTGGGCTCCCACTCTTTCTCCATATATTTCCAGTTCCTTCCCTGGGGCTTATAGGGGAAGAGGAAGGAATGAGCAACCTTCATCTCATCCACAAAATAATCTATCGTCTCTTCTATGGCCTCCGCCGCTGGCTTAGTAAGGGTAGAAGAAACAAAGACCCGGCTAGGGGGAAAACCAGCATCTAATAAACCTGAATCCAGAGCGAATCCTAAAAACTAAGAAAAAATCCTTAAGATAACCCCCAATGGATGATAAAAATATCTCCTAAAGGGGATAAAATTGATATAATGGCAGAAAATTTTAGCCCGAGTGATTTATAGCACTAATTTTCCCCTAAATTTAGATATACTTACCCTCTTGTTATGATAAATAGCTCTTTTTAGTTATAAAGTAACCTGAAAATCTTTCAGGCAGCTTTAGGTTTTAGTTTTTGGTGAAAGAGACCGAGCCGCTCTAGTATGGAATTAAGAAGCTCTATCTCTTTAAATCCCTTTATTAGACGCATAATCATTTTACCCGATCGATTGACCAGTCTTCCGGGAATATTAAAGAGCTTCTTGCGTAAGGTAGAGAGACTTCTGGTAGCCCATTCTCCCTGAAGGATATAACGCTTAAATAGAAGCACTGTATTATGGGCCAGTACACAATGCCACATATGGGCAAAGTTAGCCAAGAAGTTTCCGGTAGGCACCTTGGTTAAAAAGTAGTTATAATCTAGCTCTTTGATAGTTTGTTCAATCTTGGCCCTTTGGTTATAATCTTCCCATACCTCCCTGGGTGAGAGTTCTGGTTTATCATGGCAGATGACCTGATAATGCCACTGGTGGTCTTGGGGAAAGAGCAATAGTTGCCCATTCTTCTGCTTTATAGGGCGACGTACTACTACAAAGTCTCTGGGTTTTTCCCACTTATCAAGGCAGAAGCTGAAGGAGGCTCCCTCAATGGTAGCCGAGGGATAGAGGGGGTCAAAATTTTCTTCTGGGATGGCTTGGATAAAGTCCTTGAGGGATTTGTACTGTTTGGCTGCTATCTCAAAGAAGGGATAATCACCCTCTAGCATCTGGATATTATTCTCGGAGAAAAAGCCCTTGTCCAGTCGGACGGTATGGACGACAAAGTGCTCAGTAGGGATAGCGTCCATGCATTGGCGATAGAAAGATCCAAATTCCGTTGTACTCACAGCATCACCCGGCTCTAATCTTATAGCCAGGACAAAGCCAAAGGGTTCCACACTACAGACCTTAAGGAGATAACTCTTGCGACCAGGCTTATCGGGATTATAACCTACCTGGGCCTCTTCCTGGTCTCCATAGACCGTAATTACTTTAGCGTCAAAGTGCAGATTGATATATTGAGGCTGCTCTAGCTTGACCAGATGGTAGAGGATCTTTCGGTTCACGATAAAGAGTTGGTCGATATTTTCCAGGTTGTAGCGGTTCAGCTCATCTCTAAAGGTTTCCGGGTCAGGGTAGTTTTCTAACTCTAGTTTTTGCTTGTAAATTCCATCTAGATCTAAGATGCGACTAGTCTCTATCCGATCATAGCCCAGGATAGTCTGGGTTATCAGGAGTTTTGAGAGAAAAGATGAAGAATAAGGACTTTTTCTTTTGTTTAGATTAACATGGGCTCGGAAAAGCTCTTCTATCCCTAAGACCTTTAAGAAATCCAGGAGATGAGGAGAAAAGGCAGAGAAGG
>JBHIAL010000385.1:0-1706 GCA_046758525.1 bacterium | reverse complement strand
TTACTATTTTCAGACTAACTTTTATGACGAGAAGAGGTTTAGGGATTTAGGTAATTTTGTTAAATCAGCAGAACAAAAACACAGGCTTTCCGGAAATAGATTATTTTATCTGGCAACCATGCCCCAACATTTTCGAGCAATTGCCCATAGTCTAGGTAAATATAAGCTTGTCGAACCAAAAAAAGGTTGGACCAGAGTCATTTTTGAAAAGCCATTTGGAGAAGACCTTACGTCAGCCAAAAAGCTAAATAGCTGCATCGAAAAGGTCTTTGACGAGAACCAGATCTACAGGGTAGACCATTACTTAGGAAAAGAGCTGGTTCAAAACGTCACCGCAATTAGATTTACCAATACTATCTTAGAACCTTTGTGGAATAAAGATTATGTTGACCACGTCCAGATAGTTCTCTCTGAGGACTTTGGCATTGAGGGAAGGGGGGCTTACTATGATAGATATGGAGTTTTGAAGGATGTGGTACAGAACCACATGATGCAACTGCTCTGTCTTGTTGCTATGGAAGCCCCATTTAAATTAGGTGGGGAGTATATAAGAGACGAGAAGGTGAGAGTATTAAAGTCAATAAGAGATATTGATCCAGAAAATGTTGTCCTGGGACAGTACGATGGTTATACGGAGGAGAAAGGTATTGCGAAAAATTCAAACACAGAGACATTTGCGGCATTGAAATTATTTGTTGATAATGAAAGGTGGAAAGATGTTCCCTTTTATCTGATTACAGGAAAAAAGATGAAAGATAAGATAACCTCCATTTACATACAATTTAAACAAGCCCCTTGTTTGCTCCTTAACGGTGTTTGTGATTTCTTGCCCAATTATCTTGTAATCCAGATTCAGCCTGATGAAGGAATTTATCTCCAGCTTAATGCCAAGGCTCCTGGAAAGTTTGAGATCACCTCTGTTAAAATGGATTTTTGCCACAAATGCACCTTCGGACCTAATACACCGGAGGCTTATGAAAATTTGCTGTTAGCTGTTATGAATGGGGATCAGTCTGTTTTCATAAGGTCTGATGAGATAGAGGCGACCTGGAGAGTAATTGATGAAATTGTAGAGAAAAAGCCAGTAGTGTATAGCTATCGACCAGGTGGCTATCCTGAACAGGCTAAAAAACTTATTGAAAAAGATAAAAGATATTGGCATTTGCTGGCAAAATAGACAAGGTTCTTACCACGCCTACTTACGCCTATAATATAAAAAGAGAGCAATACAACCTCGAATCCATTTTGAGAAACTTTGAGAGGCTTAAATTTGGAAAAGAAACTTAGAGAAGATAATACCTGATGCATTTCTCTAATAGTTTGCTAATACAGATTATAAGAGGCAAAGTGCAGATGCTATCCTGATAGGGAGGCTTTTCTTACATGCCAGAAATACAGTTACGGGTATTGCGAGGAATGCTGCAGGTGCAGTAGTGCCAGATCTTCCTGCAGGTTTAGAATTAACTGCCCCATCTGGCAGTTTTGTGGACCAAAGGGAGAGGAGGTAGCGGTTGATCTTTAGAGCAGCGAATTTACAGAGAAATGAAAGACATGAGCTGGGAGGTATTCAATAAACTCCATCACAAGTATGATGAATGGTTCGATGAGTCTCTAGGAAAAGAGATCTTCCAATTAGAGGTACAGTGTTTGCAGGAAGCTTCTCGGGGAGCATCAAAACCCTGGCTTGAGATAGGAGTTAGAACAGG
>JBHIAL010000384.1:0-1707 GCA_046758525.1 bacterium | reverse complement strand
ACATAATAGTCTTCAAGAAAGGCGGCGGTGCCGAGAATTCTACTCGCTGTCTTTATACCCTGTCCACCCCTTCCATGAAATCTCACCCTAATCAAATTACTTACCTCCGAGTTGCCCCACTTTTATCATTCTGAGTCCGCCTTAGGTGGACTTAGAAACTCGCTACTAGTGCCCATACAACTTGATGTGTCAACAATATAATGCTATAATACCTCCAAAACAATAAGAAAGGGGGTAATATGGCAAGGGTAAGAATAAGAGCTTTAAAGCAAGATGAAAAAGTTTTCCTTGGTAAAAAGCTTAAAGACAAGACAATGTCTGTAAGGATATATGAAAGATACAGAATTATTGCTGAAGCCGTCTCCGGGTATAAGCCTACGGAGATTGCTGATAGGGTCGGATGTGACCGTGCTATTGTATACGACTGGATACGTAGATTCAATGACTCTGGTCTTGATACCTTTGAGAGGCCTTCCAATCCAAATGGCAGGGCACCCATTGTTAAATCTGAGCAGGTAACGGAATTAATAAAAATAGCCCTGAGTCGACCAGAGGAATTAGGGCTGCCTTTTACCCAATGGTCAGTGAGTAAATTAAGTGCATATTGTAAAGAAAGGGCGATGCTGCCAGATATAACAGATGAATGGGTCAGGCGTCTTTTGCGTAGAGAGGGTTTAACACCGCAGAGAACAAGGACATGGAAGAGTTCTCCTGACCCTGAATTTGAGGTAAAAAAAACCGCATCCTCGACCTCTACGCATCGCCCCCCAAAGACGGAGAGGTAATTTGCTTTGACGAATGTGGACCGCTGGAACTGAGACCGATTCACGGGGTTGTCTGGGCAAGAAAAAAGCATCCTAACAGACTCAGAGCCACTTACAATAGATACAATGGAACCGAACAGTTGTTGGCCTTTTATGATGTTCACGGCGATTGCCTTACCGGACAAGTAAGAAAACGAAAAACCGTCTCCGACCTGATACCTGTATTTAAAAGACTTAGACGGTGCTACCCGATTGACAAGAGACTTTACATAGTTATGGATAATCTTTCTTCCCATTACAATAGCAAGCTACAACAATATTTAAGGGATAACAATATGGAGCCAGTATGGACACCCACTTATGCCTCGTGGTTAAACGCCATAGAAGCTCACTTTGGCCCTTTAAAACGATTTACATTACACAACAGCGATGACACCTCACATAAGAACAGAAGAAGCAGAATCTACCGTTATCTCACATGGCGAAATACACAACGTAGAGGCAACACAAGCCCTCTTTATAAATTTAGATATATTAAGTTGGATGAGCACTAGATGGAAAGCATTTAAAGTAGGCATTAAGAACATACGTATGGGTTCCTGTCTATTGAGGTTAAATCGGGCACAAAAAATATTTTTTGGTTTTCTGTGTGGTATTTTAAATTTCCTATTATATGGTGTCCTGCTTTATGAATATATTCCGCGCTATCTCTTTTAGGGTTTCGATACGCTCTTTTTCCCCCGCATCTACCCAGTGGACATCGGGAAAGCTTTTGAACCAGGTCATCTGGCGTTTGGCGAAGAGGCGGGTTCGTTTCTTTATCAGCTCCTTGCATGCTCTTTGGGTCTTCGATCCTGATAATGTAGAATTAACAGCAAGATATCCAATAACTTCCTTATAGCCGAGGGCTTGCCTTGCCTGTCTGCTTAAACCATTAGGATTT
>JBHIAL010000383.1:0-1712 GCA_046758525.1 bacterium | reverse complement strand
ATCTGGTAAAAAAAAAATCAAAATGAAGGAGTAGAAAGAATTGAGATTCACCTTAAAGAGGCTATTCTAACCAGTGAGCCGCTAAAAGATGCCTTCTCTTTTAAAGAGGAGATAATTAGCTTAGAAAAGATAGAACTCTCATCTAATTTAGGCTCCTCCTCCAAAAGCAGTCCTCTTTTCCGGGTTATCTTAGCTAAAAGGCTTGATCTTCATATAGAGAAGGAAAAGAGCTATTTACCCGGAGCCTATCCCAAAGAAGCTTTACCCGAGGAGAAAACTCTCTTTTTTGAATCAGTTGATTCCCAAAATAATATCCAAATCAACGTAGGCATGAATGAGTTCGCTGAGATCCTCCCTTCCGGCTTTTTAGCTATCCTGGCCAGTTTTGCTAAGAGCCTTGACTTTTTCGATCCCTTTTTAAAGCACTTCTCTCTTCCCATGAAAGAGGTTAGATATAGCATGATGGATAAGATCGCTACTCTCTTCTCCTCAATAGTAGTAGGCTGCTCCCACATCAAGGACATTAACCATAAGCTTACTCCTTATCCTTCAGCTGCCTCTTTATTCCGAATGGATAGATTCCCCGATCAGTCAGGGATTAACCGCTTTTTAAATAGAATGGGCCCGGAACAGATTAGTCAACTTTCCTTAGTTTTCGAGGCCATTTTAGATAAGGTTATCCTTTTTAAAGATCAAGAGAAGGTGGACCTAAATATTGATGTCACCGGCCTTGTTGTCTATGGAGATAGGTATCAATTTGCTAAAAAGGGATATTTCTCTCACCAAAGAGGTAGAGAAGGCTATCAGTTATCTTTGGGGACCACTAACTCCGAATATACTCAGATCCTGTCCCTCATCTTAGATCCCGGCAATATCTCTTTGAGTGTAAGACTTTGGGATACAATTTATGAGGCAGCTGAGGTTCTCGGTTCTTTAGAGAGAATAGGAATTATCAGAGCTGATGCCATTTATGGAATAGGACCTGATATAACTGCACTTATTGAACAGACTCTCTCCTTTCTCATTAAGGGGAAAGACCCTCGGACTGCTAAAAGAATTCTTAAAAAACGAGCTCCCTCTTATGATGATTGGAAAAGGGTAGATGAGACAACCTGGGTCTTTGATGCAAAATACGTTATCATAACAAACTGTCCTTATCCGGTAAGAACAGTTATAACCAAAGCAATCGATGCTAAGGGAAAACTTAAGTACCGCCATATCTACACCAGCTTCTCTCCAGAAGAAATGAATGAGGTAGAGGTTGTTCTTTCCTTCAGAAAAAGAATAGATATTGAGGCCATCATTAGAGATGATAAATATGGTCTCTATATCGATAATCTTAGGACTAAGAACTTTTGGGGTATCTGGGCCTATCTTTTTATGGCCTGTGCTACCCATAACCTTATTTCTCTTTTTAGAAAGAAGGTTTTATCAGGAACCGGCATAGAGGATCTTGGAATTCAGACTATAGTTAAAAAGCTTACTGACATCCCGGCTAAGTTTGAGAAAGAGCAAGACAAAATGAGGATCTTTTTTCCAGCTGGTCATGAACTGGCTCGAAGATTCATTCAGGGAAAACAAGATAATCATAAAGGTAGTATTTTTCCTTTAGAGAAAAAACTATACAATTGATTTCGTGCAAAAGTTGGTTGATAAGTAAACCACAAGAGGGACAAGGGCATTTATGGAAGGTATCCAGTTTGACGACTCGA
>JBHIAL010000382.1:0-1712 GCA_046758525.1 bacterium | reverse complement strand
CTCTTACATAGCTATATCACCTCCTTGACTTGATTTTTTAATCCTTTCTCTGTTCCTTTTCTACATTAATGATCCTCGAATGTTTTATTTCTGTTTCAACCTTTTGCTTCACTGCGCAGTGTAGCCGCCATCAATAGACAAGACAGCCCCGGTAGCATAGGGAGACTCATCAGAAGCCAGATAAAGAATTCCATAAGCGATTTCTTCTGGTTTTCCCAGTCTATTTGCAGGACGAACTTTTTCCAACTCTCGTCGAGCTCCTTCTGGATCAGCCTGTCTAGCTAAAGCTGAAGCTACCAAAGGGGTTTCCGTGGTTCCCGGACAAACACAGTTCGCTCTTATATTTTGGGAAGTAAAATCTATGGCGATGCTTTTGGTCAAAGAAATCAATCCGGCCTTGGAGACGTTATAAGCAATCTGATTCTTGATCGCTACAATCCCGGCCTCTGAGGAAACATTAATCACTACCCCGCCTTCACTCTCAATCATTTGAGGAATACAATATTTACAACAGAGAAAGGCTGCCCGTAAGTTTACCGCCATAATTTTGTCCCATTGCTCCTCACTGGCACTGATTACATCCCCTTGAACATACAGTCCAGCATTATTAACTAAAATATTGATTTTTCCGTATGCTTCTATTACTTTCCTCACCATAGACTTGACCTGGGAGGGGTCAGTTATATTTGTGGGTACCAAAAATGCTTCCCGTCCCTTTCTGGTAATCATATCCACCGTATACTGCCCTCTCTCTTTATCTATTTCCACGACAACTACTTTTGCTCCTTCTTCTGAAAAAAGAAGAGCAGTTGTCCTGCCAATCCCGGAGCCTGCTCCTGTAACAACAGCTACCTTATTTCTTAATCTCATCTATTCTTCCTCGAATGTGAGCGATTCTGTTTCTGTCAACTCAAAATAAATCATAAATTATTTATCTGTTCTATCTGAAAGAGAAAAAGCTTGCTTGGAAGGTATCCCAGACCAGAACGTGGAGTTCTCTCTATGAGGAGGCATTATCTTCTTCATCTCTTCCGCGGGGACAAGTTCAATGGCAAATTTACATCTATCCCCTCGGTGCCAGGCCTCAAAGTATTCAATAGGAATGCCATCCTCAAGGTAGCTTACACTTTCAAGGTAAACCAGGGGAGAACCCCGAGGGACTTTAAGCATATCTGCCTCGTATTCACTGGCAGCTACCGCTTCCAGGGTCCTTTGACCATAGGAGATCTTTAGCCCATATTTTTCCCATAAAAGCTGATATAAAGAGCGATTGGTAAGGTCCTCTTTTTCCAACCCCGGACAAAGATCGGAGCGAACATAAGTGATGGTGAACATAATAAGTTCCTTGTTTACTGATCTCAAGCGGGAGGTTTTTACTACTTTTTGTCCCTTTGAAAGTTTCAATAAGGTTCTTATCCTGGGGGGAGGCTCTAGCAACTCATGCTCCAGAACTTTACTTTCTACCTCAAGACCTTTTTCCTTCATCTCCTGATAAAACCCATAGGTTCTCTGGATAAACTTTTCCTGCAGCTTGGGTTTAGCTACAAAGGTGCCCCTCCCCTTCTCTTTATATACAACCCCATCCTGACATAGCTTATTTAAAGCCTGACGCACAACTGTTCGACTAACTCTAAACGTGGAACAAAGCTCTGCCTCCGAAGGAAGGACATCTCCGGGTTTTAACCTGCCATTTTCTATTTTTTCTCTGAGCA
>JBHIAL010000381.1:0-1714 GCA_046758525.1 bacterium | reverse complement strand
CCTTGATTAATCCCGGAGATATCGCTTTAGTACCTGATCCAGCTTATCCTGTCTACGGGGCAGGTGTTATATTTGCTGGAGGAAAATCCTACCTCCTGCCTCTCCGGGAGGAAAACCACTTCTTACCCTGTCTAGAAAAAATAGACCAGAAAGTAGCCCAGAGAGCAAAGATTTTATTCATCAACTATCCCAACAATCCCACCGGAGCAGCGGCGACCAGAGATTTCTTTCGGACCATAGTAGATTTTGCTAAAGAGTTTAATATAGTCATCTGTCATGATCTTGCTTATTCAGAAATCTCTTTTGATGGATACTCGCCTCCCAGCATTATGGAAATAGAAGGAGCTAAAGAGGTAGCAATAGAGTTTCATTCTTTATCAAAAACCTTTAATATGACTGGTTGGCGCATCGGTTTTGTTGTGGGAAACAGAGCCGTAATTGAGACTCTGAATGAGCTAAAAACCAATATAGACTCAGGCGTTTTCCAGGCTGTCCAAGAGGCAGGAATAGAGGCTTTGAGGATGAATGAACACGTCCTGGAAAAGACACGAGAGATTTACCAGAGAAGAAGAAATATCCTGGCTGAAGAACTGGCCAGAATAAATTGGCAGATTCAACTACCCAAAGCCACCTTTTATCTCTGGCTTAAGATCCCCTCAAGCTCTTCCTCCTTAGAATTTGCTGAGCTCCTCATGCAGAGGTGTGGAGTGGTAGTCACTCCCGGCATTGGCTTTGGCTTCTGGGGAGAGGGGTACATTAGGATAGCCTTAACAGTAACTGAAGAGAGACTAGAGGAGGCAGTAAAAAGAATCAGAGCTGATGATTTGATACGCAGGGAGTTTCTAAATGCCAAGGTTAAGTGTAAATGTTGATCATGTAGCTACTCTACGTGAGGCTAGAAAAGTTAAGGAACCAGATCCAGCAGCTGCCGCACTTTTAGCAGAGCTAGGCGGAGCAGAAGGAATAACCATTCATCTAAGACGAGATAGAAGGCACATCCAGCCTCGTGACTTAGATCTTTTACAGGCGATGATACACACTAAATTGAACCTCGAGATGGGAACCAGTGAGGAGATAGTGAAAATTGCCTTAAAAACAAAGCCCGATCTGGCTACCCTGGTTCCGGAGAAGGAGACCGAAATAACTACCGAGGGGGGGCTCGATCTTTCCCAAGAAGACCCCAGGTTAAAAGAAGTGATCTCCCTTCTTCACCAAAGGGAAATCCCGGTTTCTCTCTTCATAAATCCAACTCCAAACAGTGTAAGAAAAGCACACAAATTGGGAGCAAATGTAGTGGAGCTCCATACCGGACCTTATGCCGAAGCTACTAGTTTCCTCGATTCAGCCACCGAACTGGAAAGAATTGCCGGGGCCGCCGCCCTAGCTAAAAAGCTTAATCTGGAAGTGCATGCCGGACATGGTTTAAACTACCAGAATGTAAAAAAAATTTGCCTTATAGAAGAGATAGAGGAAGTTAGCATAGGCCACTCTATCGTTGCTCGGGCGTGCCTGGTGGGAATGAAGGAGGCGGTGAGGGAGATGGTAAGATTAGTTGGTGAGCAAGGGTCTTTATGATTAAAGCAATAGGAATAGACATTATTAAAATAGAGAGATTGAAGAGAGCTCTCCAGAGATGGGGAACTCGACTCGAGCACAGGATCTTTACCTCTAAAGAGATGGATGCGAGTCAAAAAAAAACAAGGCTCACTTATCT
>JBHIAL010000380.1:0-1715 GCA_046758525.1 bacterium | reverse complement strand
ATATTCTGGAAAAAGATCCAGACTATCATTATTTTATGCTGGATGGGCAAACTGTAGTCCTGGAGGATTACCTGAAAATTAAACCCGAAAATAAGGGAAGACTAAAGAAGCTTATATCTCAAGGGCGACTTCTCATTGGTCCCTGGTATATCCTCCCTGATGAATTCCTGGTCAGCTCAGAATCCCATATAAGAAATCTACTCCTGGGTGATAAAATGTGCCGGGAATTCGGAGGAAAAATGGAAGTGGGATATCTTCCTGATTCTTTTGGACACGTAGCTCAGATGCCTCAACTACTGAAAGGTTTTGGTATAGAAAGTGCTGTGATCTGGCGAGGAGTGGGAAAGAAGGTAAAAAAAACCGAGCTTATCTGGCAGGCTCCGGATGGCTCAAAGGTATTAACCGTTTATTTACCCTTTGGATACTGCACCGGAGCAGCTCTTCCCTCCGAGGTGGATGACTCGAGGCGCAGAATTAAATCGATAGTAGAAAAACTTTCTTCCCTGGCCACCACCAATTTACTTCTACTTATGAATGGCTGCGATCATCTAGAGCCCCAGCCTCAACTTCCCCGTCTTATCACCGAGGTCAATAAAAATATGGATTCGGCGGAACTGGTGCATTCCTCTCTGCCAATATTCTTTAAGGAATTAAGAGAAAAAGTTTATGAACTTCCCATTTACCGGAAAGAGTGGAGATCCGGAGAAAGAACCATTATTCTGACAGGGACTCTGTCTTCCAGAATGTATCTAAAACAATGGAATAAAAAAATCCAGATCTTACTTGAAAAATGGGTGGAACCTTTCTCTACCTTTGCTTATCTAGCCGGAGAGCCCTATCCATCCTCCTTAATCTGGCATGCCTGGCGGTATCTTCTGAAAAATCATGCTCATGACAGCATCTGTGGATGTGGGGTTGATGAAGTTCATGAGGAGATGATTACCAGATTCAAAAAGGCTCAACAGGTGGGAGAAGAGCTTTGCAGTCAAGCACTCAATTATCTGGCGGCCAACATCGATACGGCTAATAATGAGGTGAATTTGGTGGTCTTTAACCCTCTCCCAAACAGAAGGACTGACTTAGTAGAAGCAACGGTGGACCTCGATTCTGAGCTAACAAGAAGGGCCGATTGGCAAGCCGGACGATTAATAGAAATTAGAGAAAAAGAAAAAATAGGCCCTCTTCTTATCCTACTCAGGATGTACGATGAAGAGAATAAAGAGATTCCCTCTGTCATAGAGAAGGTGGAGGGGGTAGAGAAAATAAAGTATACCTCTGATGACCTTCCTCAGGTTTACCAGACTACCAGTTATCGTCTAACTCTATTAGCCAGGGACGTACCAGGATTGGGCTACCGAACCTACCGAATAAAACCGAGTTATGAGAGAGAAAAAGAAAAAAAGCCTGAAGAGCTAAAGCTGGAAAATGAGTACCTCAAAGTCACTCCAAACTTGAAGAACGGGACTGTAGATATATACGATAAAGAGACAAAAAGAAGCTACAAGAACTGTAACCTCTTTGTGGATGGAGGAGATGCCGGAGATGAATATACCTACTCGCCACCCTGTGAGGACAGGCTAATATCCAGTGTTGAGGCGAAATCACAGATAAAATGGGAGGCTTTCAACTCTGTAAGGTCTACCTTAAGGATTGAGATCCACCTTGAACTTCCCGAATCTTTGAGCAAAGACAGAAAGAAAAGATCCTCCAAGACC
>JBHIAL010000379.1:0-1717 GCA_046758525.1 bacterium | reverse complement strand
GACTCTGCATTCTCACTTTGCCGCATTTTAGACAGACCCACTTTCTTTTCTTGTGGTAAGCTCTTTTTTGCTCCCGCATAGGTGTTTTACATCTAGGACAGATCATACCGATCGCTAAAATAGACCAAACCTTTCGTCAATACCTAGGATTGTACCCAAAAACACTCGTAAAGTCAAAGAATGATGATGTCTCAATTTTGACTTGACGGAACACAGTTTTATAATATACTGGAAAAGAACAAAGATGGCTAAAGAGCTTGCTTACGTCCTCATAAATCCCTATACTATCCGTAAGTCACGCACCGGAGGGGTAATTAATCGGCTCCTCTCCTGGGGAAGGCTAAATTTGGCAGCGGCAAGGATGTTTGCCCCCAGCCGGAAGCTCATAGAAGAGTACGCTGAAGCTGTGCTCTTCCGCCCCCTGAAAAATGAAAAGGAGAGAAAGATCTTTGAGGAAATCAGAAATTATCTTTTCACCAACTACCTTCCCCAGAAGAACGGCTTTTCTCCCAGGGTAATGCTTCTTCTCTTTGAAGGAGAAGATGTCATTCAAGAGTTAAAGAGGGTAGTGGGGCACATTACTAGAGTTTCGGTGGGAGAGACCATCCGGGGAACCTATGGAGACTATATTGAAGAAGATGGAAAGATAAAGTACTTTGAACCTGCGGTGCTCATTGGCACTGATAAAGAGGGGATAAAGAGAGAACTCCGTGTTTGGGCTAACTATTCTGAGCGTGATGGAGGACTTCTAAAGGAAATAATCCTTTATCCTGAAGGGATAAACCTGGAGCGAACCCTGGTTCTCATAAAACCCGATAGCTTTCAGGAGCTCAGTTCCAAAGTGGGTAACATAATAGATAGATTTTCTCAGACAGGTCTTTTTATTATTGGGGCAAGAGTGATTCAGATAGGGATCGAGCAGGCGGAAGAGTTTTATGAGCCTATAAAGGCGAGGCTGGCCGAGAAAATGAAGAGTAGGCTGATAAAGGAAATTCGAAGTTCCTTAGAGAAATCTCTTGATTTCGATCTTCCCCCAGGAATAGAAGAGAAAATAGCCGAGGAGCTTAAAGTACCCAAGGCCGAGCATGAATTTAACAAAATCATAAAGTTTATCACTGGGTGGGATCCTGAGAAGGCAACCGAGGAGGAAAGAAAAAAAGAGGGCTCAGAGAAGTGCCTGGCTTTAGTTTACGAAGGAGATAACGCTATTCAAAAAATCAGGAAGGTTTTAGGAGAGACCAATCCAGAGGATGCTGCTCACGGGACGGTGCGCAAAGATTTTGGCCATAATGTAATAAAAAATGGTGCCCACGCCTCGGATTCCGTTTCTTCAGCAGAAAGGGAGATGAGAATTATCCAGATAGAAAAAGATGACATCGCCAGGATAGTGAAGAACTACTACTAAGACAAACCCATATTCCTAACCACCATATCGCCGATCTCGTAAGTTTTTAAGCCGCTTTTAGTCGAGAGGTTCTTTATCCGACCTGATGAGAGTAGTTTGGTAATTGCTTCATCAACTAATTTTGCTCCCTTTTCCTCACCCAGATGCTCTAACATCATCCCGGCAGCAGCAATGGCCGCCAAGGGATTGATGACGTTCTTTCCCGTATATTTAGGGGCTGAGCCATGAATAGGCTCAAACATACTTACTCCTTGAGGATTAGGAACAGAAAAAGTTCTCTATCGCGGGATCATTCCCTTAGGAGGAAGAGTC
>JBHIAL010000378.1:0-1726 GCA_046758525.1 bacterium | reverse complement strand
TGAGGTAGATGCTTGATCTCTCCCAACAGGTCGAATCTGAAAGCAAGGGATCCTCTTTCGGGCGTGGTCAAAAAGGCAGACCTCGCCTCATAGGATCCTTATGGCCTGAGTCGGAAAAATTAGACATTATTCCGAATAAGAGATGGGAGGCCTGATTGACTGCCAATCGGAATTGGCTGCTCCCGGGATATAAAAATGGGTCCCCAAAAGGGGGCTTGGCATTTTCGGTAAAGTCCTGAAATCCCTTATAAAACAGGCCTTTAAAAGATATAAATTGTAAAAAAAAGTAAAAAGGCGCATAATATTCTTATTTAAGAAGTCTATTACAGATTGATCATGCCTAAAGGAGTGAATAACCATGTTCTTGTATGATAAAATCAAACAGTATTCAAAGCTTTTGTTGGCAATGACCAGTTTAAATCAAATAGAATTTGAACAGCTACTTCCATATTTTAAGAAAGCATGGGATGACTATGTACTAAACAACTATATTAATAGGGAAGATCGACAAAGAGAATATGGTGGAGGAAGGGATGATGCCACTCTCTTATTAATTGAAGACAAATTATTATTCATTTTGTATTATGTGAAAGCCTATCCCCTCCAAGAGATACTGGCTTATGAATTTGGGATGAGCCAGAGTTGTGCCAATATTTGGATACATATTCTCAGTAAAGTACTAACGGATGCATTGGACCAAGGTGGGTACTTACCTGAAAGAAATGCTGATCAATTAGAAGATATATTGAAGGAAGAAGATGGGAATAAATATGCCGTGGATGGCACAGAGCGTAGGATCCAACGTCCAAAGGATGAAGAGGAACAGGAACAGTACTACAGTGGTAAAAAAAAGGCTCACACAGTTAAGAATGTACTTATCGGAGGAGTTGATACAAAAACGGTAAATTACTTGAGTCCAACTTATGAAGGTAAGCGGCACGATAAGAAGATAGTTGATGTAGAGGGACCTACGTTTCCAGAAGGTAGTTTATTATATAAAGATACAGGTTTCCAAGGTTATGAACCTGAAGGCGTGATAACATTTCAACCAGAGAAGAAACCCAGGGGTAAAGAATTGACTTCTGAACAAAAAGAGAAGAATAGTCTTATATCAAGGATACGAATAGTCATAGAACATATCATATCTGGAGTTAAACGATGTCGAATAGTCAAGGACATCTTCAGGAATACCAAGGACAAGTTTGATGACTTTGTGATGGAAATTGCCTGCGGGCTGCACAATTTCAGAGTCCACTGCAGGCACCCTTATTCGGAATAATGTCTAATGGTGGTGCCATGGGAAGCGCAGGGGCTGGGCCAGGTGCGCCGCTGCCAGTGCATGATGGTCCCCAGGGGACCGTATTTGCTGGGATCGATATCCGAAAAAATTTGACCCACGATACCCGTAGAGGCCCACACCAGTAAGGCCTCTTCGATCTCTGAAAGGGGGATAGGGTCTCGAGGAGACTGGAAGCCAAAGAGGGAAGACTCAAGATTGCCACCTACGGGAAAACGTAGGGATTTTCGGTTCTCGATGGCCTGGAAGAAAGGATAGTTCAAGGCCTTCTTCACTGCCTCCAGGACTTGGGGTTTGTATTGCAAAACCTTTTGCGTCATCTCTCTTCCTCCACGTTAGTTCTAAGAGCCTATCCGAAAACCTCCGGAAAGTTCCCGGTGGGGCAGGGCCCCACTACGGCAGAGTCTTTCGGAACGGAAGTCTGATACC
>JBHIAL010000377.1:0-1733 GCA_046758525.1 bacterium | reverse complement strand
GCCTTAGCTCATTCCTGTACGCAGCTCGGAAAAAAAATCTGGAAGAGGGAAAGATGCTCAGTCTTTCTCTCTGGGTACTGGCATCAGGCATTGTTGGGGCCAGGATATTCTATGTATTAGACCAGCTTTATTGGTATCTCGAACATCCACAGGATATACTGAGGATCTGGCAAGGAGGATTGGTTTTTTACGGAGGACTCCTTTTTTCTTTGATTACCAGCCTTTATTTTATACGTCGTCACCGCCTTCCTTTCTGGGAGATTGCTGATATATCCGCTCCTGCACTTGCACTGGGTATGAGTATTGGTAGAATCGGCTGTTTTTTCAATGGCTGCTGCTACGGAAAGCCCTGGAAATGGGGCCTGATTTTTCCTCCTGATTCTGCTGCCGGCAGGATTTTCCCCAATCAGCCTTTATTTCCTACCCAGCTTATATCTTCAGCGAATCTTATGATAATTTTTTTCATCTTAGCTGTCTTGAGAAGGCGCCAAAGTTTTACCCAGCATATTTTTTTATGGTTTTTGATTCTTTACTCAATCCATCGTTTTATGGTTGAGTTTATTAGAGCAGACTATCCAGAAATCCTTTTTCATTTGACGGTTCCCCAATTCATAAGTATAATCCTGGGGATTTCTTCTCTTATGCTAATGAAAAGAAGATATGGTTAAGAATGTAACTAGTGAGCAGTTTTTGGTGCAGGATGAGAAAAGGATCAGACTGGATCTTTTTTTAAAAGAACAGATGCCCTGTTTTTCCCGTTCCTTCATTCAAAGCTTAATCGGGAAAGGGAAGGTTTTTGTAAACAAAGAGGTTAGCAAACAGGCTTATCTTGTGGGAAAAGGGGACAGAATCGAGGTTAACATTCCATCATCCAAGCAGTTGATTCCAACCCCGGAACCCATCCCCCTGGACATCCTCTGGGAAGATAGTAGTCTCTTAGTGGTAAATAAATCCGCCGGAATGCTGGTCCATCCAGTCTCTTCTGGACAAGGAGGCACTCTGGTTAACGCCCTTCTTGCTCATTGTGATCGTCTCTCTAAGGTTGGTGGGATCTTACGCCAAGGAATTGTACATCGTCTGGATAAGGATACCTCAGGGGTGATGGTAGTAGCTAAAGATGACCCCACTCATCTAGCCTTGGCTGCGCAGTTTCGAAAGCGAATAGTGAGGAAAACCTATCTAGCTCTAGTAAGAGGAAAACCTTCCCCAAGTGAAGGAACCATTGAGGCAAAGATCGGGAGAAGCCCTAAAGCCGGTAAAAAAATGACCATAAAGGGTAGATATAGTCGGGAGGCAGTCACTACTTATCGGATGCTGAGGCAGTGGAAAAACTGGAGTCTCTTAGAAATACATCCTTTGACCGGCAGGACTCACCAAATTCGCCTTCACCTACGTTTCATAAATTGTTTTCTAGTAGGAGATGACCTTTATGGAGCAGGAAAGGGAAAGGATTTTCTCTACAAATTGAAGAGAGCTATGCTGCACGCTAAAAGCTTAGGTTTTTTTCATCCTCGGAAAGAAAACTGGGTGGAGTTTGAGGCACCTCTACCTCAGGATATGAACGACGCCATTAAGCGTCTGGAAGATCAGTGATCGATTTTTTTCCAAGTAGACGTAAGTGGTCTAATGAAACGCAAGTAATTGACAAATTTAAGCCGGTTGATATATTAATCAAAACCCCTGGTGTCAGGGAGGATGGACTGTTGGTAAGGATGAAGAAGAAAGAGCGAGAG
>JBHIAL010000376.1:0-1740 GCA_046758525.1 bacterium | reverse complement strand
AAGAGGATGCCTTAAAATGTGGGTGACCATTAGAGATGTGGCCAGGGTAGCTGGAGTTTCCGTCGCCACTGTCTCGAGAGTACTAAATAACAGTTCCTATCCTGTAGCTGAGAAGACCAGAAAGAGGGTACTCAAAACTGCCAAGGATTTAGACTTTCAACCAAACAAATTAGCGGCAGGGTTAAAATTGGAGAAGTCAGCCGCCATTGGCTTGATCTTTCCCAGTTTTATGGGGAGCACATTTTATTCTCAGATATTCCATGCCATAGAAGATGAGGCAACCGGTAAAGGTTACGGTATAATTTTGGGTAGTTCCTACGGACACCCAGAAAAAGAGGAATTGCTCATTGACCTACTCAGGGAAAGAAGAGTGGAGGGGTTAATAATAATACCTTCCTCGTATAATGTTGATTTAAAGTACTATCAGCGTTTGAGGGAAAAAATCCCTTTTGTATTCGTGGATAGATATCTCCCAGAGATAGATGCGGACAGGGTGACTACCGATAATGTAAAAGGGACCTATATAGCAGTAAGACATCTGATAAAGTTAGGTCATGAGAGGATTGCTCTCCTAAGTGGCCCGGAGGCTCCTTGTACTTCGATTCAAGATAGAATTAAGGGATACGAAAAGGCGCTCGGTGAATTTGGTATTGGATTTAGAAAAATAATCGAGACCGAAAAGGATTTAAACAAGCCAAAGAGATGCGCCTACAAGGCTATGAAATCCTTTTTGAGCAGTGAATTCGGGATTTCTGCTCTCTTTGCTGTAAATGATGGGATAGCTATTGGGGCTCTAAGGGCCATCAGGGAAGCTGGGCTAAAAGTACCGCATGATATAGCGGTGATAGGGTATAATGACGATGAGATAGCTCCATTTGCCTCAGTCCCCCTGACCACAGTAGCTCAGAGAAAAGAAGAGATGGGGAAAATAGCTGTTGGACTGCTTCTGGAGAGGATTCGTCAAAAAAAAGGAATGCCTCGCCATATACTTTTAGAACCGAGATTGGTTGTAAGGGCCTCCTGTGGGGCGAAATCATTCAGCCGAAATACTGTTGGAGTACTCACGGAAAAAAGATAGAAAATGAGTGAATTCGAGTTAAGGGCAGATAAGCAGGATCGCAAGAATAGTAAGGATTTAAGTGGGGTGATGGAATTATCCTTAAATTGGCAAACCCCTGAAGGGAGGTGATGAAGCAATTTTCGAAAGAACAAATTCTGCCCTAGGGAGGTGATAAAAGCAAAAGATATTTTATCTTGAGGCAAAGATTAAAAATTTGGAAAAGGAGATGTTCAAATGTTTAAAAAACTTGTTGTCTTTTTAGGGGTCGGCTTGGTGTTGATTCCGGCTGTCTTCGCAGAGGGAGCGCTAAACTTTACCTCTACCCAGATGGTGCCGGCAGCAGAGCAAAAGTTTGCCAAAGGTGTGCTGCTTAAGGGCTTTACTGGTGAAACGGGGATGGCAGTAGAGCTCATACCTATGGAATATCCTGAGCTGTTTGCCCGTTTGTCTGCCGAGGTTGCTGCCAGAAGAGTTACTATATCGGTTGTGGGTGATCTGCACAGTAACCTTGATCTGATGAACGCGAAGGGCCTGTTCGACGACCTTGCCGGTATCACGCTAGGTGGCCGGACGTTCATTAAAGCGCTGGAAGACTATTCAGTTATGGCAGGCAGAAAGGTTTATATACCCTGGATGCAGGCAACCTATGTGATGGTAGTCAACAAGAAAGCGTTCGAGCA
>JBHIAL010000375.1:0-1741 GCA_046758525.1 bacterium | reverse complement strand
TATATGTGTACCGAAGGACATTCCTCGGATCGAAGATGGCGCAGCCGGAGCCTTATATCAGCTACCTTAACGAGTCTTCGAGTTGAGGAAAAAGAAAGACGTGTTGTCTGAGGAGCGGACCGCAAGGTGCCGTAAGGCAGCGACGTGCTCTGCCTGTTTTTGAATTTTGGGGGAGCAGCGTAGCGTTGAGGGGGGATGTTTCCCCCCTCAAAGTCCTCACGTCTTTCCCGAGACGAGAAGACGAGCAGAAACAATACAAAGTCGATATACAGCGACGGAGAGGAATTGTCCTGAGGTATTTTTTGATTTATCAAGAAGTTAAATGTCCATCGTCTCCATAGTAAAATGTCCGGATTATGAGCAGGAAAAGGTCTATCCAGCAGTAAAGAAAGCCGTTGAGCTTATCGGCGGGATAGGACAGATTATTAAACCAGGTAAAACTGTTCTTCTCAAGATAAACCTTCTTTCAGCCAGACCTCCCGAGAGGGCTGTCACTACTCATCCGTCTCTAGTAGGGGCAGTGGTAAGATTGATCAAAGAGATGGGAGCTACAGTCTGGGTGGGGGAGGCAGCCTCCACCGGTGGTATGGGATTGGAGAGAAGAAGAGGGGCTTTCGATATTTGTGGCATCAGAGAAGTAGTAGGAAAAGAAGGCGGGGAAATAATGAATTTCTCCCTTAAGGGATATAAAAAGATTAAAGTCCCTTATGCTAAAAGACTTGAAGAAATTAATCTTGCCAGACCCATCCTGGAGGCAGATGTGGTAGTTTCCCTTCCTAAATTAAAGACCCATGAGCTAACTCTTCTTACGGGAGCGGTAAAGAACTTTTTTGGCTGTGTACCCTCCGCTGACCGCTTCGAGGCTCATAGACTCAGCAAAGTGGAGGAGTTTTCTCAGGCAGTGGTGGATATTTATTCTGTATGCCAACCCAAGTTAGCCATAATGGATGCTGTGGTAGCCATGGAAGGGGAAGGTCCTTCTGCGGGGGACCCTGTTCATCTAGGGACAGTTCTTGCCTCCCCTGACTGCGTAAGTTTAGATGTAGTAGCCTCTCAGATGACCGGTTTTAAGCCTCAAGAGATTCTAACCTCTGTTGACGCTATGGAACGAGGGTTTGGTCCTCAGGCTCTGGAGGAGATAAGAATAGTCGGGGAGGAGTTAAAAGAGGTAAGAAGAGTTAGTTTTAAGAAGCCTTCCGCCTACAGTAGTTTGGCCCGCCGATCTTTGCGCAGACTACTCACTCCCTTGGGAATAAAAATCTTCAGGGTCTATCCCGAAGTTGATCAATCGAGATGCAGTCAATGTGGCTTGTGTGAGGAAAAATGTCCTGGAGGAGCAATTAGCCTGGATCCTTTCCCTCTCTTCAATTATGACAAATGCATTCAGTGCTTTACTTGTCATGAACTCTGTCCAGAGGAAGCCATTCGAATAAAACGAAGTTGGCTGGCCAGGCAACTGCAAAAACATAGCCTATAAATTAGCCTTCTCTTTAGAGAATCGCTCTACCAGATTCTCTATTCTCCAAACTTTTCCCTGTTTTTCCTTTTAATCCTTTATAGGTAGACTACGAACTCTTTTTCAAAAAATAATCACGTCCCCTTTTTCGTTTGCTCCCTTAGAAAAAAGTGGGGAAAGTATGGTTGACATCCCCTTGACATTCTCATAAATTCTTGTATAATGTAGTAGCATATGAATAGCCCCCTATCAACAAGGGGCCCATATGAACGGGGAGCTTATGAG
>JBHIAL010000374.1:0-1742 GCA_046758525.1 bacterium | reverse complement strand
GGCTCTGGAAGGTGGAGAAGATGGATTAAGTATCCATAGAAGAATTATCTGGCAATCTCCCCGTTTTTTGAATAGAGGAGGTCTTCTTGCTCTAGAGATTGGATGTGGTCAGGTCAAGATTATAAAGGATTTAATTTCTGCCCAACCTCAGCTCTTACCCCCTAGGATTGTCCCGGATTATCAAGGAAAGGAACGGGTAGTGCTTACCAGAAAAAGAGGTGCAAAGGCAGTGATTAGTGTATAGTGGTCAGGGTTTAGTGAAATACGAAAAGAATTACCTAATCCTTAACTCCTGACCACTGACCCCGGTTTTTGAGGAGTAAATTTTGATTTCAGCAAAAGGTAAGAGAGAAAGGTTTGAGACAAGAATCAAGATTTTAGGGGTTGTCATAGTCTGCGGTTTTCTCATTCTTCTAGCGAGAATGGCCTGGCTACAACTAATAGAAGGAGAAAGATATCTTCGTATTTCTAAGAATTCTCGCCTTCAACTCCTTCCTCTTCCCTCTACCCGGGGTCTTATTTTGGATAGAAATGGTAAGAAGTTAACTCAGAATGAGGCTTCATTCTCAGTAGGAGTAATTCCATCCAATGTGAGTAATCCAGACCATCTTCTCGATGACTTAGCTAGAATTTTAAAGCTAAATAAAAAGGCTATTCTGGAAAGTCTTGGCAGGGCCTCTAATCCTTTTAAACCGGTGGTATTGAAAAAAAATGTGGGGATGTCCACAGTCACTTTTCTCCTGGAGAGGGAGGAAGAATTTCCCGGAGTAGTCATTATTGCCCAACCAGTACGTACTTATCCTTACGGTAGACTCGCCTCTCACCTTCTTGGTCACCTGGGAGAGGTGAGCCAGGCCGAGCTTTCCTCTAGTTCCGGCTATGGCATCGAGTTAGGAGATCCGGTGGGAAAGATGGGAGTGGAAAAGGTGTACAACAGATATCTCCAAGGAGAAAAAGGGGGTAGACAAGTAGAAGTGGATGCTTATGGCCGCGCCCTAAGAACAATTTCCGAGAAAGATCCTCTCCCCGGCCATAATGTCTATTTAACCATCGATCTTCGAATGCAGGAGATTGCTGAAAAAGAGTTGGGAGAAAGAAAAGGGGTGGTATTGATTGGTGATCCACATAGCGGGGAGATCCTGGCCCTGGTGAGTCACCCTAGTTTTGATCCAAATCTTTTTTCCCGAGGTATATCAGAAAGTGAGTGGAATAGATTGAAACGCGAACCTTTACATCCCCTGGAGAATCGAGCTATCAGGGGAGAATATCCTCCTGCCTCTACTATTAAAGTAATAACCGCCGCAGGAGCTCTAGAAGATGGAATTATTAGCCAGGAGGATACTTTCTTTTGTGGAGGGAGTTTTACTATTGGTAACCGAGTGTTTAAAGGATGGAAAAAAGGGGGTCATGGGACAATAAATCTGGAAGAAGCTGTTATCCAGTCCTGCGATATATACTTTTATCAACTGGGCTTGCGCCTGGGAGTAAAACGGATAATTCGGTATGCTGGCCTCTTTGGTTTAGGGAAGCCCACCGGTATAGATCTTGGGTCTGAGAAGCAAGGGTTGTTACCCACTCCTGATTGGAAGAAGAGGTACAAAGGGGAGGCCTGGTATGGAGGAGACACGGTCAATCTTTCTATCGGACAGGGGTATATCTTAGTTACCCCGGTTCAAATGCTCAAAGCCATCAGCGTTATAGCCAATGGAGGATACCTGATTAGGCCCTATTTGATAAAGAAA
>JBHIAL010000373.1:0-1742 GCA_046758525.1 bacterium | reverse complement strand
GGGAGATTATCCAGTGGTTAAAACGCGAGGGAGACAGAGTTAAGGAAGGAGAACCACTTCTGGAGATTGCCACTGATAAGGCTAATATGGAGGTGGAGGCAATTACTTCAGGATTCTTGAGAAAAATCGTTGCTCCGGCAGGGGAGATTGTATCTGTAACCAAAACTATTGCCTATATTGCCGGTAGTATGAAAGAAGAGATTCCTCAGGAGGCAGAGGCACCCGAGAAACCTATTCGAAAAAAAGCTCCGGAAAAACCGCCCATCCAGTCACTTATTAAAGCCTCCCCCCTGGCCAAAAAGTTGGCCAGAGAGTATGGGATTGACCTTTCTACTATAAAGGGAAGTGGTCCAGGAGGAAGGGTGCTTAAGGAGGATGTGATTAAAGCAGCCAAAGAAAAAGAAGCTGTCCCTGAGGAGGTAGTTTCTCTTTCCCGGGTAGAAAAAATCATGATTCAACGAATGGAAAAGAGCAAAAGGGAAATTCCCCATTTTTATCTTACAGTAGAGGTTGATTTCTCGAAATCCCAAACCATGCGGGATGATTTACTACGCGAATTTGAGGAAAAAGAAGAAGTTCGAGTTTCTTACACTGATCTGTTAATTAAGTCTTGCGGCCTTGCTTTGAGTAAGCTTCCTCGGGTAAATTCCACTTTCGAGGCCGGCAGGATCACCTCAAACTCAGAGGTTAATGTAGGATTAGCTGTGGCCACCCCCAAAGGGCTCATCGTCCCGGTGATTAAGGACGTAGATAAAAAAAATCTTTTCCAAATAGCTAAGAAAAGAGAGGAGTTGGTTGAAAAGGCTAATGAAGAACGTCTTTCTCTAGAGGAATTAGAGGGAGCTGCCTTCACTCTTTCTAACCTGGGAATGTTTGGAATTAAGACATTCACTGCCATAATCAGCCCTCCACAGGCCTCTATTTTGGCTACCGGAGAAATTAAAGAAAAAACAGTAGTGATAGATAATAGAATAGAGATAAGGTCTATGATGGAGATGACTCTATCTTGCGATCATCGAGTGATAGATGGGTATCTGGGAGGAAAATTCCTGCAGGAAATAAAGCGAGGATTGGAAAGGCCTTCTCTTTTATTAATTGGTAAATAAATCCAGAAGCTGTGGGGGCCATGTTTACCGGAATAGTAGAAGAGATAGGGATAGTGGAAAAGGTATGGATAAGGTCTTCTCATGGGTTGAGAATAAGAGCAAAGAAAGTATTGCAGGGAACCAAACCTTCCCACAGTATAGCGGTGGATGGGGTTTGTCTAACGGCGACTGAGGTAGATGCGGAAAGTTTCTCTGTCGAAATAATGGCTCAAACTCTGAATAAAACTAATTTATCTCGGATAAAAGAGGGAGATAGGGTTAATCTAGAGAGAGCGACAACTCTATCATCTCCCTTAGGAGGACATATAGTAACTGGGGATGTGGATGAATTGGGCAGGATATCGAGAATAGATAAAAGGGTGGGGCAGACCATAATGCAGATTGAATTTCCCTCACATCTGGCAAAATATATAGTTAATCAAGGTCGTATATCTGTGGATGGAGTTAGTTTAACCATAGCTAGGAGTCGAGCTTCGAATTTTACCGTCTATCTTATCCCTTTTACCTTAAACAACACCACTCTGGGTCTAAGGAAAGAAGAGGATTTACTTAACCTGGAAGTAGATATAATTTCCAAGTATATAGAGAAAATGATCCAGAACCAAAGTGGTTCCGGTTCGAGAATAGATAGAGAAT
>JBHIAL010000372.1:0-1756 GCA_046758525.1 bacterium | reverse complement strand
GCTCAGATAAAGCTCATTATGGATGTAGGTCTTGCTAGTATTTCCTTTTTCACCGCTTTGATAAGTATTTTTCTGGCCGCAGGAAGTATTTGCCGGCAGATAGAAGAAAAGACCATTTATACGGTCCTCACCAAGCCAGTGAGTCGGCTAAGTTTCGTTCTGGGCAACTTTTTGGGGATGATTTGGGTTATTCTGGTAACTTTAGCCTTAACTGGTCTTACTCTTTTCATGTTGCTTTATCTTAAGGGACACATAATGGGGGAAACCGCCTGGGTGGCTTTGTTTTTTATCTTTTTAGAGGCAGCCCTGATCACTTCAATCGCCCTCATGTTCTCTTCCCTTTCCTCCTCCAGCGCTACCAGCACCATCTTTACCTTTTTAATTTACCTCGTGGGTCATTTTAATCCCCAACTTAGATTTTTAGGAGAAAGATGGAAAGAGACGATTGGTAGATGGGCTATTAAGATTGCAGGCTGGATCTTACCCAATTTGGAAGGCTTTAATATAAGAAGTAAGGTAGTGCAAGGCATTCCTATTAGCGCTAATCGCATAGCTATTTCATTGGCATACGCAGCTATTTATATCTGTGCTATGCTGATCCTCAGCTATTTGATTTTAGAGAGAAGAGAACTTTAGGGACTCCAGTCTCAGCCTGGTCAGGATCTCTCTTTCCCCCATTAACACTAATGCAAGAAAGAATTAGAGGTATTTTTCAAAAATGAGGGACGATCAGACTATTCCTCATTATTTACAATAGAATTCCATCGCTGGAGGAGGTAAGGCTTTAACTTTTCAAACTTATCACATAATCGTTCAATTACCTCTTCCGCCTCGTAGGTCGGCATATCTTTAGTCTCAACAACAAAGGAAGCTGTCCTTCCAAAATAAATAGGCACCAGAGACTCGAGAAGTTGATCCCTTACCTCAGGTGGAGCATCTTTTCTTTGACGATAGGCAACGGCAAAGTCATAGACCGTCTTTATCCAAAGCGTCTGAGAAAGACTAAATCCATCGAAGGGAAGCCTGGCTACTTTTTCTAGCTGTCTTATCCTTTCGCGTGGAAGAAAAGTAAGCCAATAATCACGATTCTCCGTTAATCCTTTTCCAAATTTATCTATCAAAAGCTTACGATTTAGCGCTACAGGCTCAGGCGAAGCTTCCGAACGAAAACCATAGATAGCAGTGGGCTTTGCACGAGTGATCTGCTTCCAGTGATTTTCATAATCACACATGAGGTGAAAAAGAGTGCCCACGACTTGTTTAAACATGGGAGCGAGATCTTCCCCGGGATCCTTGGCATCGTGTATTTTGGCTCCCAAGAAAGATTGACACACCTTGTAGCCCTCGTTTATAGCAGTAGCAGTCATCCAGATATCTATACCATAACGGGCCACATCCGTCCCCCAAACATCCTTATCTAAGAAGGATTTAACTAGTTTGCCCGAGAAGCCAAAATCTCCCCCTATGGGTTGACGCACCCTTAAACCAGTAAGGGCTCTCGTTAAAGGGTAGACAATGGAATTGGTAATGGTAGCATCGTATTTATGACGAAGGTAAAGGGGAGAAACATAATCATAACCTTTTATCACGATCGGGCCGGCCAAAAGCTCAACCCATTCAGGATTAATGCTTCTTAGGTCAGCATCGACCACCACACAGGCTCTTACCTTCAGCAACTTTGCTGTCTCGAAGATAGCCTTGAAAGCACTTCCCTTTCCGGGAATACCATGATAGGGAGTGGAAAGACTCCTTGCTG
>JBHIAL010000371.1:0-1761 GCA_046758525.1 bacterium | reverse complement strand
CCCGGAGTTTTCCCTTTTTATGGAGAGAGACAAAGGTCCCTGCCTTCTTTTGGAATGCCTCAGGAATTCGGGGAGGGGGAGAAATCACCTTTCCACTGCGAAGATACTCTTCTATCGTCCTCTTAGCCAGAACAACCGGAAAATTCTCCTCGCTCATTGGTTTACCCCTTATTTTTCTGAATGCAGGCCAAGCTGCTGATACCGTGCCTCACTAAATTAGGCCAGCTAGAGCTCTTAGCCTCCTGATCCTCCTAGAATAAATCCATTCTTAATCTGATATCCTTTTATGAAATCATACCCGGAGATAGGATTTCGATTGGGTAGTTGAACTTCTTTAACCAATAAGGCTCTATCTCCTCCTTTTACCAGGAAACCTTCTGTCTTGCGGATCTGGGTGATCTGGCCCGCCAACGCATCTTTCTCAAGGTTTGAATTTTCCTTCATCAATTCTGTGCGCCAGATTTTAATCCTGGTTTTCTTTCCCCTTAGCCGAACAAAAGTGAAAGCACCCGGGTAAGAATTTAATCCCCTTACCAGGTTATGGATAGTTAAAGCCGGTTTTGACCAATCGATCAAACTATCGGCCTTTTCTATCTTGGGAGCGTAGGTTGCTTTAGCCTCCTCCTGGGATTTATACTGGAGCTGTCCTCTCTTTATCTTTATAAGCTCTATTGCCTTACCTAAAAGCTCGGCCCCCAGAAAAGAGAGCCTTCTTTCCAGATCCGCGGCGGTTTCAAGATCATCGATAGGAACCTTTTTTTGAAGAATTATTCCTCCCCTATCTACCCTTTTTTCCACTTTCTGGATAGTCACCCCGGTTTCCCGTTCACCATTAATTATAGCCCAGGGAATAGGAGCAGGACCTCTATAACGGGGCAAAAGGGAAGGATGAAGATTAATGGCAAGTAATCTGGGAATCAATAGAAAATCGGGACCCAGGAGCTGGCCAAAAGCTACCACTACCACAAGATCCGGCTTTAACCTCCTCATTTGATTAATAAAAAAAGCCTGATTTACATCCTCAGGCTGATAAAGAGAAATCCCTTTCTCTTGGGCTAATCTTTTCACCGCAGGAGCGGCAGACCTTCTTCCTCTCCCTGAAGGACGATCAGGCTGAGTAATGACCCCGACAATTTCCTTCCTCTCATTCAAACTGAGAAGTGAGGGACAAGCAAACTCGGGAGTTCCTAGGAAAAGAATGCGCACCCCTACCTCATAAGGAAAATCCCTGCCCTTTTAAGTGACAAAGAAAACTTTGAGTCATAATCTCAAGGGGGTATCCTCTCAGATACATTATGCTTCTCATTTATGGAGAGTGCATCTCATATCTGAAGTCAGATTCCCGTATGAATTGTGTTGGCTCAAAGTTCCTCCCGTCACCGGTAGGGCAGGGACTAATAGGCTTCTATCCTTTTTCTCTGAAGCTTGTGTATCCTTCTTCTTTGTCTTCGAATGGCCTTAAGCCTTTTTCTTCGTTTCCTCTCTGCTGGTTTTTCATATTCTCGATGTCTCTTAATCTCCGAGGTCAAGCCTGATTGTTGACATCGTATCTTAAAACGCTTTAAAGCTTGCGAGAAAGAACCATAATCGTCTACCTTTATTGTAACCAAACTCTCTACACCTCCTTCATCATTATTGTATAATATAATACATTATTGAAACAAGTCAAGGAATATCTCGGGACTTTTCCCTCAATACCTGTATAAAACCTCTAAATACTAAACTTTCCTGCTACTACCAAGGATCTAGGAGATCCGACTC
>JBHIAL010000370.1:0-1766 GCA_046758525.1 bacterium | reverse complement strand
TCCATCGGAGTGTAAATCCCCAAACCTGGCCAGTTTTTTATTTATTTTCTCCACCGCATCGAAACTGGGTGCAAAAATCAAATTATGAATTTTGTGGGTAATCCCATGAGTATAAAAGATATTGTTTACTTCTGTAGTTAGAATAAACAAAGTGTTTCCGAATCGGTAAAGCCCGTCTTCTTCAGGAGAAAGAGTTCTCTTTAAACTGTCTAACCAGACTGGATGAGTAAAATCGCCTGTTCCCACCAGATCAATTCCTTTTAGCTTAGCCATCTCATCAAGATGAGGAATATCCATATTTTTTGACGTGGCTCGACTAAATTTAGAATGAATATGAAAATCAGCAATAAAAGCCATTTTCTTAGAGTGCCTCAGGACTTTCCTCTCATCTTTAGCTTCTCTATTAGTATTGGCAGAAATTTGTGAAGATCCTCGACGATGCCGTAGGTAGCAATGTTGAAAATAGGAGCCTCAGGGTCTTTATTAATAGCAACAATTACCTCTGAGGTTCTCATTCCCACCTGATGCTGAATAGCCCCGGAAATCCCACAGGCTATATAGAGTTTAGGTTGAACAGTTTTTCCCGTCTGTCCTACCTGATGATAGGGCTGAATCCAGCCAGCATCTACTGTCGCCCGGGAGGCCCCCACTGCCCCTCCTAAAAGATCGGCTAATTTTCTGATAAGGGAAAAATTCTCTGGTTTTCCCAGTCCCCGCCCACCGGAGACAATAACTTCTGCTTCTTGTAAATCAACTGTCTCCTTTTCCTCCCTGATAAGACTGATAATTTTTACTGCCTCATTGTTTTGGCTGAAAGTAGGTTTAATCTCCATAATCTTTCCCTTTTTGCTATGGCCAGGCCTGACTCTCCTCATCACCTTGGGTCTAACTGTAGCCATCTGGGGACGATGACGAGGCGAAATAATCCTAGCCATAATGTTTCCTCCTAGAGCAGGCCGGGTTTGAATTAAGTTCCTCTCTTTTTTATCTATCTCAAGCCCTGTACAATCAGCAGTTAAGCCAGTTTGGAGGCGAGTTGCCACCCGCGGTGCAAGATCCCGACCGAGACTAGTAGCTCCCATTAAAATAACTTCGGGTTTTTTGAGGTTCACTAAATCGACTATGGCCTGAGTGTAAAGATGAGTCCGATAAGACTTAAGAAGAGGATCCTCTATCAAATAGATTTTCTCTAAATCATAATTCAAAAACTCTTCTGCTTTTCCTTTCATATCGCTCCCTAAAAGAAAAACAGAAAGCTCCGCCCCCAGATCATTGGCTAGAGTCCTACCCGCTCCCAGAAGTTCATAAGTTACCGGCATAATCTCACCCTTGCGTTGTTCGGCAAACACCCATACTCCCCGGTAGGAAGATAGATCAACCGTTATCTTTTCTTTCTCCAGTACGATGACTTGGAAGGGACAGGCATCTATGCAGGCTCCACAGAGATTGCAATTATCCAGTATCCTCGCCTTTTTATTCTCGATCCTGATAGCGGAGAAAGGACAGATGGGTAAACATTTCTCACAGCCAGTACATTTTTCAATTATTATCTTGATCTTTCTCATCAAATTATACTTCTTTTTTCTATTTCCAAAATCAACTTATCCACCACCTGCGAAATTTCTCCAGAAAGGATCTCACCTTTCCTCGGAGGCGGGGGGATAAAAACTTTAACTACCTGGGTGGGGGACCCTTCTAGTCCGATTTTCCCCTTATCTAAAGGTAAATCTTCAGCAGTCCAGATGGATATCTTTTCGGCCTTGGCT
>JBHIAL010000369.1:0-1781 GCA_046758525.1 bacterium | reverse complement strand
GGAATCTTAACATTCTGACCAAAGATCAGGGTATGGCCCTTAAGAAGACTCAGTCTACCTTTGCTTTCCATGTAATAGGCAATAAAAGCTTCCATTGTGTTTCTACAACCACTACAGGCACCCTTTTCATAAATTTCAATTCCTTTTTCTTTGTAGGACTCAAAATCTAATTTTAGCCGATTAAAGGGTCTTTTTACCTCCTCGATGCGAAGACCCACCACCTCGATCCGGGAAAGATCAGCGCATCCCAGTCCTTGCTCAAAAGCTAGCTTTACGTATTCTATCTCTAGGGGATCGATCCCCATCACGGCCGCCGCTACCGAGTCGGCAGCCACAGTATCAAAAGAAGAAACAATTATTCCGAGATTTACCGCCGTTCCATGAGCAGGTCCCATTCCTTCCATACCCACGGTACCATCTAAGACGGTAATTTGAGGTAAAACCAGTTTATTTAAGTCCACAATGGATTGGGCCAGTCCCCATTTGTGAAATCTCTTTTTGTCCTTTTCCTGAAGCACTCCCTTCATATTTTTCAGCCCTAAGGTCGCCGGAAAGACATCATGAGTTTTCATCACCGGAGCATTAATAATTACATCAGCTTCCATAACAGCTTGGGGAATCTTTAATCTCCTAAAAACTTTTCCGTTAGGTATTCCCATGTAGACAGTTTTGGTTTTTTTCAAGTTGACCAGGTCTGCTCCTACTTCGGCGGAAACCTCTTTTAATCCTGTGACGGTAAAGACCTCCTCCGTTTTGGACCCTACAGCAGACCCATCAGCTACGGTCACTTTCCGTGCTCCTGCCTCTTTTGCCAGCTCACACAAAGCTCTAATCACATGGGGACTTGTTGTTACTCCCGTGGTATAGTGATAGGGTGCGATGAGGTTTGGCTTCACCAAAACCCTGTCGCCTGGTGAAACTAAGCTATCCAGGCCTCCAATCAGATCAAGAGATTTCTTAACTGCTTTTCTCACAACTTGATAATCATGAATCTTCTGGCATTTAGCTATGGAAACCTGCGGTTTATTCATCGTCTCATCTCCCTCCTTGCCAAATCGCTAATTATCCCCCCTGATTATTATACGAAAAGATCGGAAATTTGTAAAAAGGTAGATCCAACCTTGCCTTAACTAGATTTTCCCGTATAATCAAAAAGCTGCTACCTTGTCCATCATGATTTCAAGTTATTAACTTTCTTGACTTTTTATGGTCCACTCACTATAATTGAACAGATTTGGCGCCAGAGACAACAATTAAGAGAAAGTTCCGAACGAGAGCTTAAGAGAAAATAGAACTACCTTATGGTTCAGGATGAACTTTCAGGATATTATATCTACCTTAGAGGATTTCTGGAAAAAACAGGGTTGTTTGATCTTTCAACCTTATGACGTGGAAAAAGGAGCAGGGACATTCAACCCGGCCACATTTCTAAGGGTCCTAGGGCCCAAGCCCTGGAGAGTTGCCTATGTGGAGCCATCCCGACGTCCGGCTGATGGACGCTATGGGCAAAATCCTAATCGGATGCGACTTCACTATCAATACCAGGTAATTCTCAAGCCCTCCCCTGATGATATTCAGCCTACCTACCTGAAAAGCCTCAAAAAATTGGGCATCCAGCCTCTTCATCATGATATTAAATTCATGGAGGACGATTGGGAATCTCCCACTCTGGGAGCATGGGGCTTGGGATGGGAAGTGAGACTGGATGGTATGGAAATTACCCAGTTTACCTATTTTCAGCAGGTAGGAGGATTTGATCTAAAACCGATCTCAGTTGAGCT
>JBHIAL010000368.1:0-1815 GCA_046758525.1 bacterium | reverse complement strand
GGGTCTCAGGGAACTCGAGAGTTGGATGACGCTATTATACTACTTGAAAGATGATAAGCTTCTTCAATTTAGAAACAAGAAAAGCCCAAAGTTACGAATTGATTTATAGATATTATCCTAAGTATCAAAATCAATTCAGTGTCTTTCAGGATTTAGTCCTTCAAGCCCTACGGTCTATGGAAAACGCCAGGGTCCTTGATGCGGGATGCGGAAAAGGCCTGGGGTTAAATGTTGGCGTAGAACGACCTTTAAATCTAAAAAAACTGATAGGGAATAAAAGTGTCGGGGTTGACGCGGTCTTTGAAGAGGTCTCTTTCAATCCATACCTTCATTACCGCCCGGTCGGAGATATCCAGGATTTGCCTTTTAAGAGCAATTGTTTTGACATCGTAATTTCACAGCATGTGATTGAACATTTGCCGCAACCGGAGAAATTCTTTGGGGAAGTCTCAAGAGTGTTAAAAAAGGGAGGCGTATTTATTCTAATGACGCCAAATAAATATCACTATGTCACATTAATCAGTCGTTTAACCCCTCTATCTTTCCACCAGCGTGTTGTTAAAAATTTATTCGACGTGAGTGAAAATGATGCATTTGCCACTTATTATAGGGCTAACACGGAAAGAACGTTAAGAGCTCTTTTGTCTCTATCTGGCATGAAGCCAATGGATATACACATGTACGAAGGCTTCCCTTCTTATTTGACTTTTTCCAAGACGCTATGCATGCTTGGTATACTATACGACCGTTTGATCAGCAGGTTCGAGAGTCTTAGGTTCCTCAGGGGAAGCATAATAGTCAAAGCAGTGAGGTCCTAATGCCAGAAATTTTAGGAGAAAACCGAAAAGTATGAATAATGTTACCAATGTAGAGTCCCTTTATTCTACTGAGTATAAAAGGTTCTTAGGGGAGGAAGAGTCCCTCTGGAAGGTAAATGCAATTTTGCCTTTATTAGATGTTTGTGGTGAAAGATTAAGAGAAAAAGATGAGATTAATATAATGGATGTGGGGGGAGGAGCAGGGCTGATACTTAAAGAAGTGGCAAACCACCTGGAGTCGAGAAAAGGTATGAAGATTAATAAAATCGCTCTTGATGTTTCTCCGGAACTGCTGGAAATTCAGGGAAGTAATAATCCAGGTGTCATGAAATTGCTAAACGAAAATATTGAAAATACTTCTTTAAAAGACAAGGAAATAGACATCACCTTGATGCTGGACGTCCTTGAACATTTGAGAAATCCAACACTCGCCTTGAAAGAAGTCAGTCGGATATCAAAGTTCGTTATATTCAAGGTGCCCTTAGAGAAAAATCTTGCCTGGCAGGTGAGAGAACTCATAACGCTTGGAGGATATAGGAAGTGGTCTATAAAGACAATTGGACACGTTAATATATATAACTACAGCTCGCTCAAAAAAGATATTGAGCTGTACTGCGGTGAAGTCTTACTTCATTCCTTCACCGATGCCCGTTCACTCTCTTTGATACATTGTCGAGAATCAGTGAGTTTCCCACGTTGGTTATACTACCAGATAGCAAGGGCCACCTTTAAATTATCTCCAAGGCTATGTGTATTCTTATTCGGAGATTTTGTTGTGATGCTTGTTACTTGTCACGAATAACCATGTTGAAGAAGTTAGAACCTATAGAGCGTTCAGAGGTATGCCGGGATAATCGGTTAGGTAGCGTCCGTATCCAGGGCGAATTAGAGAAAACAAGAAAAGAGAGAAAGTGACTAATTACCTTTTTTCAATTATTTCTGTTTTAAGTAAGACATCAACGGCAATAAACCGCCCGCTCCACCTTCAGGTAGAGCC
>JBHIAL010000367.1:0-1818 GCA_046758525.1 bacterium | reverse complement strand
ATCTCCTCATAAATTCTCAACGTCCTCATAGCACTTTTTTCCCACGGCTTCATCCTTGTTTATGGCTGATAGAGTTGAAAATGCATCGTTAATTCGAAGTATGTTGAAGTCTTTATCAATCACACGCATCCCGTCAGCTGCGGTGTTGAATATCTGATTGAGTTCTGCATAGACAAGTTTGGTTACCTCCTGTGCTTTAGCTCGCTTTTCGCTAATAAGTCCGATAATATACGCCACAGCTAGAAGAATAGCGCATCTTTCAAAACTCCTTATAGATGCCCGGTGCAAATGATCTAATCTCGGCCTCTCTAATTGAATTATAACCTCCTTTTTTGGTTATTTTCAGACATTTTTATCTTATTTTTTGACCATTTTAAGGCATTTTTATGCCTAATATGAATTGCTTTAGATGTCAACTCTTGAGGACCCATAGAATATATGAGTTTTTAGGAAAAGTTATCGGAAAGCAAGTCGAAATCTTCAAGTATCTCTCATTTCACGTCCAAATTTCTAGGTAGGTCAAATTTGGTGTCCATATAGGCGTCTATAACGTGATATTTGACGAGATTCTTTTTCTTGGTAGAATGAATTATCCAGTCCGGCCTCCTCCCTTGAGATCCCTCGCCGTGGATAAAAATATTTTTCCCCTGGGGGCCTTAGCTTACATTCAATACCAGGGCCCCAGGGTGAACAAACTCGGTAAGGTAGAAGGTGAGGCCCAATACTCCCATTTCGTTTTCTGTCAGGACAGCGGGGTTGCCATAAGAGGCCCCGGGCGAGCAGACCTTTATTTTGGTGAAGGAGATCAGGCGCTAAAACGCGCCGAACGCATTAAATCCCTGGGAAGGCTTTATTTTCTCATAAAAAAGAGTTGATTGAGAGCTTGCTTATTGACAGCTCAAGAGGAGTCTGTATAATACGCAAAGTTCTCATGGGAGGAGAAAATGGACTTAAAACAAATTGCGGATAACCTCATCAAGGGGAAAGCTCCTGAGGTTAAGGAACTGGTACAGAAGGCTATTGATGAAGGAGAAGATGTGGAAAAGGTTTTAAATGAGGGTCTGGTAGCGGGAATGAATGTAGTGGGAGCGAAGTTCAAAGCCAATGAGTTTTACGTTCCTGAAGTTCTCATTGCCGCTCGGGCTATGAAAGCAGGCATGAAGATTCTAAGACCAATCTTAGCTGAGAAGAATATCAAAGGAGTAGGTACAGTAGTTCTAGGTACAGTGAGAGGGGATCTTCACGATATAGGTAAAAATTTGGTGGCCATGATGCTGGAAGGGGCAGGATTCGAAATAATTGATTTGGGAGTGGATGTGAGTCCTGAGAAGTTCATAGAGACAGCTAAGGAAAAAAAGGCAGATTTAGTTGGACTTTCAGCCCTCCTTACCACTACTATGCCCTCGATGAAGGATGTCGTCAAGGCAGTGGGAGACTCTGGTCTTAAAGATAAGGTTAAAGTAATGATCGGAGGTGCTCCCCTCACCCAGAGTTATGCTGATGAGATAGGAGCTGATGGCTATGCTCCCGATGCTGCTTCAGCGGTTGATGAGGCAAAGCAGCTCCTTGGGCTTAGCTAGCAAAAAGTAAATTGGAATTTTTCAGAAGTGAGACGCGATAACCACTGATGAGAACCAGTGGTTATTTTTGATAATATCTGAGCTGATATACAGCGACGGAGGGGAAGAGTCCCAAGATATTCTTGAGGTATCGGAATTTCAATAATTTCTCTGAATAGTTATTCAAGTAAACCTTGGCAGACGAAATATCAGAAAAAAGAGGGGAGCAGGCTCGACTTGCTCGAGCGAAGCGAGAGTC
>JBHIAL010000366.1:0-1827 GCA_046758525.1 bacterium | reverse complement strand
ACCAAAGCAAAAACCCCCACCTTAAATTCTCCTCCAAAAATACCAAGTATGAAAGCTGGGAAAATAAAGAGAATCAGCAATATAGGGAAGGAACTCCAGAAGATGAGTTTTGTTGACTGCTGTGCGACTTTCCCAAGCCCCTCCATATCTCCCCTGCCATAAAACTCAGCAAATTTTGGCGCGGCTATGCTGTTGATTGCAAACAGTGTAATGCTTGTCAACATTGCAACCTTTAAGGCAATATTATAAACCCCCACCTCTCCTTCTGTTCTGAACATCCCGAGCATTATGGTGTCCGTCCACTGCATGATTAAAAATAACGAACTTGCCAGCAACATCGGTAGGGAGACATTTAGAATATCCATTAATTTTAAACTGTTTTTATGAGAAATCAGGTTTAATTTGGAATTTTTCAGCCAAACTACCAGGCTCAGGAATGCCACAAGAACCAGACTGGCGATGCATGCAATAAGCGGGACATATTTTTCCCTCAAAAAAGGGAGCATTAACGCCAGTATAACGGTGGCGAACAGAAAGATAGACACATTCTGTAAGAATATGTACTCCTTTATCTTCTTTATTCCCCTCAGGCTTTCTGAGTTTATAAAGACCAATACCATAGGCAATACAGCAAAAGAGACGATCTGGAAATATGCACTCAAGTGCTCTTTATGAAAAATGTATTTAGATATATATGGAGCAGAGAAAAACAGGAAAACGGAAAGGAAAAAACTAAAAGGGACAATCATTTTTATGGCCTTCACATAAACCTCTTTCACCAAGTCGTGTCTATTCTGTGAAGAGTACTCAGCCACAAATCTCAGAAGCGCAGTATCAAAACCAAGTCTTCCTATAACTGATGAAATTTGTAACACTGTGAAAGAGAGGGCAAATATTCCCATTACTTCGGCCCCAAAATTTCTGGTGACAAGCAAAAAAAATATATAACTTGTTGCAATGCCAAATACTTTAAATGCAAAGGCAACGGAGCTGCCCTTTAATAGCTCGCTTAAATGCCTGTCTTTTAATTGTGGCTCAAAAAGTATAATAAATTTATTCAGCAATTTTAATTTCTAAACTATTCAAAATAAAAAAGAAAAATGGACATCTCCTTTTCTCTCAAACTGCCCCCTCCTGCTTCTTTTTTGCCCTCTCCAGATATTCCCTAAAGAAGGCCAGGACGAGAAACATCATTGAACCAATAACACCAGCTATAAGGACGTTGAGTTTTTTCTTTGGTTTAAAAGGCTCTTCAGGAATTATAGCTGGATCGAGGATCTTTAAATCCTGGCTCATCATAGCTACTTGGATAGTGACCTCTTCAAATTTCTTGACAAACATCTTGTAGGTACCAAAAGCCAAGTCATACGTTCTCTTTAACCTTTGTAGTTCTGTTTCTTTATTGGCCAACTCTACCTGAGTGGTCTTTAGTTCCAAGGTGTTCGCCTTGAGTTCAGCCTGCAAGGAATCCCTTTTGACATAAAGGGCACTTAAGGTAGGAATTACATCTACCAATTTCTTTTCTAAATGTTGGTAGGTAGGATTAGCAATCTCCACCTCCATATTGAGATTAAACATCTTTTTGATATCGGACCCCGAGTGCTCGGCAAGGGATTGTTGATAAAGGGGATTTTCTGCTAGCTTGCGAGACAACTTGATGGTGCTGTTTGTTTTTTTAAATTCTTCTTCAATTCTTTTTAAACGTTCTGCATTCTCTGCTATATCCACCTCAGTGTGAGAAAGTGCTTTCTCTATCTCTCCCTTACGGGAAAGCAAAATATTTAACTTCTTATTTAATACTGCCAACTGGGCCTTCTCCTTAAACCT
>JBHIAL010000365.1:0-1848 GCA_046758525.1 bacterium | reverse complement strand
TCTGACCATTGATAAGCTGGGATTGGAAGAAAACGTTCTGGAGAAATATCAAAGGGCCGTTAGGCAACCATATGGAATGATCGTCCTCACCGGTCCAACCAGTTGTGGAAAATCCACTTCCCTCTACGCTGCTATTAGAGCTATTAACAGCCCCGACAAAAATATTCTTACCATTGAGGATCCAGTAGAGTACGAAGCTGAGGGAATTAATCAGGTTCAGATCCATCAGCGAATTGGACTAACATTTCCCAGAGCTCTGAGGGCTTTTCTCCGTCAAGACCCGGATATCATTATGCTGGGAGAAATGAGAGATGTGGAGACAGCCGATATAGGGATCAAAGCCGCTCTAACCGGACACCTCCTTTTCACCACTCTTCATACCAACGACGCTCCTGGGGCTATAGCCAGATTAATCAACATGGGAGTGGAGCCTTTTCTTATTTCCGGTGCTCTCAACTTCGTAGGAGCACAAAGACTTATGCGAAGAATATGCAAAAATTGTGGCTCCTCTTATCATCCTTCAAAAAGACTTCTCAAAGAATTAGGGATAGAAGATGAAGTAGATGAGGATCTCTCGTTTTACAAAGCAAAAGGGTGCCGTCTCTGTAACAATACCGGATATAGAGGAAGAATGGCGGTAATGGAAGCTTTAGAGATTGATGACGATATCAGAGAGCTGATCCTCCGGAAAGCCCCGGAGCTTGAAATTACAAAAACTGCCCTTTCCAATGGAATGATTCCTTTAAGGAAAAATGCTCTGACCAAGGTAATTAGAGGAGAAACAACCCCGGAGGAATTAGCCAGGGTAGCCGGAACCATGTAATGGTGCCTCAGCGACCCAAAAAAATTTGGCAAGGCTAATCAGAGAAAAACAATGGCTGCCTATCATTATTTGGCAATGGATCGAGGAGGGAAAAAGGTTAGGGGAATGATAGAAGCAGATAGTGAGAGGCAGATAGTAACTCAATTAAGACCTCAGGGATTGACCGTTATCTCAATTAAAAAATATCATGGTCTTTTTACTTCTCTTGCCGGAAAGTCCACTCTTAAGTTAGAGATTTTCAAACCCAGAGTAAAAGCAAAAGATATAATTGTCTTCTTTCGCCAATTTGCCACCCTTATTAATGCAGGTGTTCCTATTGCGCAGGCCCTGGCTATTATGGTCGACCAAACTTCAAACCCAAGCCTGAAGGAAATAATTGGTGAGATAAGAAAAGATGTTGAAGCCGGAAAACCATTGTCCGAAGCCCTAGCCAAATATCCCCGTATATTCTCCTCTCTATCTTATAATATGGTAAGAGCTGGAGAAATGGGAGGAGTGCTTGATACCATCCTTACCAGAGTAGCTGGATATCTTGAGTCTATAGAAAGCATAAAAGAACGAATAGCCTCGGCCATGCGTTATCCTATCTTCGTTACCTTCATGGCGGGAGGACTCACCGTTGCCCTGATATTTTTTATTCTTCCCCAGATGAAGAGCCTTTTCTCTGAGTCACTTCATGCCGAACTTCCCCCTCTTACTCAATTTATGCTCAATCTATCAGATTTTGTCAGACTAAGATTTTACGTGGTCCTCATTATAATAGGTGCCCTGGCTACCGCCTATTATCTTCTCAATAGGTCCCCTAAAGGAGGCTATCTACTGGACAGTTTAAAATTAAAGTTCCCCGTATTAGGAAAACTCTTTCACAAAATCTCTTTATCCAGATTTGCCAGAACTTTAGCTCTTCTTTTTAACAGCGGGGTCCCCATTCTGGACAGTCTGGATATGACAGGAAAAACGGCCCAAAACCGGGTAATTGAAAAAGCTGTGGAAGAGGCTAAGTCCTCTTTAAAGGAAGGGGGAAC
>JBHIAL010000364.1:0-1851 GCA_046758525.1 bacterium | reverse complement strand
ATTCTCTTTTACCCGGTAATGAAGATCGTACTGGAACCAGCAGTGGAGGTTCTACAGGAGGGGATAAGATATAGCAGCCTGGTCCTGGGAGGATAAAGTGAAAAGGCTAGCACTTTTTATTGTCTCATTTCTTTGCTGGATGGTCCTTACCTGGACGCTGTACCTGCCTTCAGTCTTAATCGGGCTGGGCTTATCTATTCTAATTAGCTTCTGGTTTGCCGATTTATTCATTCAGGAGCCTCGAAAATTTTTCCAGATTAGACGCCTGGCCTTTTTTCTTTATTATATACCTATCTTTACCTATTATTGTATCATGGCCAATCTAGATGTTGCTTACCGGGTTCTTCACCCTAAACTTCCCATCAAGCCAGGTATTGTGAAAGTCAAGACCTCTCTTACAACTCCCACAGGAAGAGTTGCTCTGGCCAATTCTATTACCCTCACTCCCGGTACTTTATCAGTTGAGGTAACTGATGAGGGCTATCTTTATGTGCACTGGATTATGGTGAGGGCAACCGATATAAAAGAGGCTACCGAGAGGATTGTGCGAAGGTTTGAGCCCATTCTTAAGGAGATTTTTGAATGATGACCAATGTTCCTTTTATTTTCTCGCTTCTTCTAATTGCCTCCTGTTTTTTATGTCTTTATCGAATCTTCCGGGGTCCCACTTCTGCTGATAGAATTGTAGCCGTCGATATTTTAGGAATTCTGGTAGTCGGTTTTTGTGCCCTTTTTGCCGTCTATACCCCCAGAAAATTCTTTATGGATATTGCAATTGTCTGGGTTCTTCTAGGCTTTATGGGAGCTCTGGCTCTAGCCAAATATCTGGAGGGTAAGGGATTCGATGAATGAAATAGTGGTAATTTTAGGAAACATATTTATCGTGGTGGGGCTTCTTTTTGATTTACTTGGCTGCATAGGTCTGGTGAGACTACCTGATGTTTATAATCGCCTCCAGGCCTCTACCAAGTGCGTAACTCTGGGAACCTGTTTCATTCTCTTTGGAAGCTTTCTCTTAATGGGTTTTTTATGGAAGGCTATCCTGGCCATCGCTTTTGTAGTAATGACTTCGCCCACTGGGGCTCATGCTATTGCTCATGCTGCTCATCACTCTGGAATCAAGCTCTGGAAGAAGAGCGTGGTGGACAGGTATGAGGAAGACAAGAAATGAAATATCCTAAACTCCGAGAGCTGAGAGAGGCTTTTACGGCTTTGGTAAAGGGTCCTTACACTACAAAATTCCCTAAGGTTCCTTCACCGGCGGCTCCTGCTTACCGGGGAAAGCCAGAGTTCAATCTCGAGGAATGTGTGGTTTGCGGTGCTTGTGCCAATGTTTGCCCGGCTGAGGTTATAGAAGTAATTGAAACATCTCCTCAAGGAAAAGGGGCCAGTCAATTAGAGAAAAAGACTGAAAGTCAGCTTCCCCCACCAGGTTCTCGAAAACTTATTCTCCATTATGATAAGTGCATCTTCTGCGGAGAATGCGAGGTCAAATGTCTCACTGAAAAAGGCGTTCATTTAACGCAAAAGTATGATTTAGCCACCCTCGACAGAAAAGAGTGTATAGAGACAGTGGAGGACAAGCTCGTTTTCTGTGAGCATTGTGGAGCAGCTATAACTACCCAGAAGCATCTTCACTGGCTGGTGGAAAGACTGGGTCCTCAGATTTTTTCCAACCCCAATTTATTTCTAGCTTCCCATGAGGAGATAAAGCTCATGGAAAAAGGAGTAGCCGGAGAAAAGGAACTTCCTTTAGGGCGTTTTGACCACTTAAGGATTCTCTGCCCCAAATGTAGAAAGCAGCTTACTCTCAAAGAAGAATGGGGATATTAGAACTCTCCTCTCAAAATT
>JBHIAL010000363.1:0-1853 GCA_046758525.1 bacterium | reverse complement strand
TTATCTGAGAACAACCGGTTGGTAATAACTCTCCATTATCTTGGTGGACGCTCTTATAATGAAATAGCAGACTTCTTAGATCTTCCTTTAACCACCGTAAAGAGCAGGGTCCACGAGGGTAGAAAGCAGCTAAAGAAAGAGTTAATCAACATGGTAAGAAAGTTTTTAAGAAAAAAGAGATTGTCAGAAGAATTTATCGAGCAGATCATAGCAAAATGTCACGAGAAATGTAAGTGCCGATCAATCTTGACCTCCTAGTAAGGAATTAGAGTCACACCTTCTATGACTTCTTTTTCATTAGTCCCATCTTACCTTTTCGCCGAGCGTTGATTAGATTTCTATGAGCAACTCCCGGCCTTATTGAATATGTCTTCACCAAATACATGCCTATGGCGGTCCAGTAAGCCAGGTAGACAATAATTCTTAGTATCTCTGGATTACCATCATATCCGATTAGCGTTTTCAAAACCGAGCCTACCACCCCTTTTTCATGTAAGGGATGAGTTATGTCTGAAGGATTAGTGTTAAAGGCCGCCTCCGCTAATATCCCCAGGTTTAGTCCCGAGTTTTCTGCTGCTTCCATGAATTCATGAACTCCATAGCCGAGAAGTCCAGCAGCAAATATTATCAAGAGTATGCTAGTGATTTTAAAAAATCTCCTGATATCCAACCGGTACATACCTTTCATCAGTAACACGGCCAACGCCATAACCAGGGCAATGCCTGTGATGGCTCCAATAACTGTACCTTTAGGATCTGAGGTGGCGATAGCCGTTAGAAAAAGTATAGTTTCAATTCCCTCTCTCACCACCGCTATAAATGACAGGGCGGCAATTCCAAACAGATATCTACTGGTTATGGCTATATCAACCTTCTCCTCTATCTCACCCCTGATCCTGCGTGCATTTTTGGCCATCCAGAACACCATATAAGTTAACACCCCGGTAGCCAGGATTGATGCCGTTCCCTCAAAGAGCTTTTCGGATACCCCTGTGAAACTGCCATGGATTGTCGCTACCACTAATCCAATGAGAACACTAATGGCCATAGCAGCAACGGCGCCAACCCATACGTACCGGTGCAGATCTCTTCTGTTGATCCTGGCAAGGTAGGCAATTAGAATGGTGATGATTAAAACTGCCTCCAAGGTCTCCCTAAATGTTATCAGAAAACTTGCTATCATTTCATCCCTCCTTCCCGTTTAGTTTGGTCCGGTCAATTTATGACAGAAAGCAAGTCGTAGCCCCCACTGACATGCAATTGAGACTAATTTGCAATGAATTACCAAAAAAATAATCTACTACTTTGATTCCTTTTTGATTTGACAGTCCTGGCAAAAACCATCAATTTGAAGCCGGTGACTGTAGGGCTCAAAGTTATGCTTCTTACAAACCTCATTCTGCAAATCTTCTATTTTCCCCTTGCTAAACTCGATTACCTTTCCACAGCCCAAACAGAGGAGGTGGTCGTGATGTCGGTGCCCTAGTATATGCTCGTAGTGACTGTGTCTTTCCCCGGAGATAACTTGGCGCAGAAGACCACCCTGGACCAACAGATTTAAGGTTCGGTAAACGGTAGCCCGGGAAATGTGTGCATTCTTGTGATACAACTTAACAAAAAGGTCATCGACTTCAAAATGATCATGAGTAGAGAAGATCTCTCCTAAAATCAGTTCCCTTTCTGGAGTAAACTTGAGACCTTTTGATCCAAGATATTCTCTAAATTTCTTTTCCTCGTCTTTCATTAGCACCTTGTTAATATTTAATCTCAATTGCAATTATATTATTATAAAAGTTTTTCGTCAAGTGTCAAATTCTCTATGTACTTAGCGACCTTTGGTGCCGATTTAATGC
>JBHIAL010000362.1:0-1859 GCA_046758525.1 bacterium | reverse complement strand
CTCATGTTCACCCCATAGGAATTAGATAACATGTTGATATAATGAGAAATTGATGGTATTTTTCAATGAATATGTAGTCACCAAAAATAAATATTATATGTTTTTTCCCCTTGACAAATAAGGATATATGATATATTATAGTAGGCATGCATGTAACCAAGAATAAATTTTCTGCTAAAAAAAGCAAAAAAATTTACCAATCCACTCTCCTACGCGAGTCGTATCGAGAAGATGGCAAGGTCAAGAAACGTACTATTGCTAATCTTTCTCGTTGCAAGCCAGAAGAAATCGCCGCCATCAAGCTTGCCCTAAAATATAAAGATAATCTCTCGGAACTTGGATCACTTAAAGAGTCAGTTGAACTTCAGGAGGGTCTGTCTGTCGGGGCGGTTTGGACAGTCTATCTGATTGCTAAGAGAAAAGGTATTGAAAGATCACTTGGGAAGGACTTTGCCGGAAAGCTGGCCATGTGGCAAGTGATTGCCCGAGTGATCGAGCAGGGTTCACGACTTTCTGCAGTGAGACTGGCCAAAACACACGCAGCATGCGACGTTTTAGATATAAGACGAGGCTTCGATGAAAATGATCTATACAATAATCTAAGATGGCTGGCTGATAATCAGGAAGAAATAGAAAAAAAGCTATTTTCAGTGAGGCGAGAAAAAACGAAGCCCGAAATATTTCTCTACGATGTAACAAGCAGTTATCTGGAGGGCACGAATAATTATTTTGGTGAGTATGGCTACAGTCGAGACGGAAAGAAGGGGAAGCAACAGGTTGTTATAGGTTTATTGTGTGACGAGTTTGGAGAGCCGGTCTCAACTGAGGTATTTGCTGGAAATACCCAGGATACTCAGACCTTTGCTTCCCAAGTTAAAAAGGCGACAGAACGCTTCGGCTGCGAGCGGGTTACGTTTGTAGGAGATCGAGGAATGATCAAAATCCCTCAGATAAAAAACCTGCCAGAGGGGTTTCATTACATTACAGCCATAACCAAACCACAAATCGATTCACTTATAGATCAAGGGGTTATCCAGATAGGATTGTTTGATGAAGATGTCTTTGAAGTAGAAGATAATGATATACGCTACATCCTGAGACGCAATCCTGTTCGGGTTGAGGAAATCAATGAGTCACGAATATCTAAGCGCAAGAGTGTTGAAAAGCTTCTTAAGAAGAAAAACATATATCTCCGTGAACATGCAAGGGCCAAGGAAGAAACAGCCATAAAGGATGTTAACAGAAAAATTGTTCAACTTAAAATTGATAAATGGTTGAGGGTTATATCACAGGAGCGAACTTTGAAATTGGAAATAGATAATAAGGCCATGGAAGAAACATCACGTCTTGATGGTTGCTATGTCATTAAAACGGATCTTCCGAAGGATGTAGCCGACAAACAAATCATTCATGATCGGTATAAGGACCTCACAGAGGTTGAAAGGGTTTTCCGCACATTCAAAACTGACTTTTTGGAAGTTAGACCAGTTTACGTACAAACCGAAAAGAGCACTCGGGGGCACGTTGTTGTGGTGATGTTTTCCTACATGATTGTGCGGATGTTACGTCGTGCTTGGGAGCAGTTTGATTTGACGGTTGAAGAAGGATTGAAGCAGTTATCGACGCTTTGTTCGATGGAGATGAAAGTTGAAAATCAGGCCTCGTGTCTAAAAATTCCTCGTCCCCGCGAAAAATCAAGGAAATTATTGAAAGCTTTAGATATTAGGATGCCCATAGTTCTCCCACATCGAGATGTGCGTGTAGTCACGAGAAAAAAATTACTGGAAAGGCGAAAACGGTCTTAAAATTCCATAAGTTATGGCTACCAGGAGTGCTTTGCTTTAGGGTGAACATCCGTT
>JBHIAL010000361.1:0-1862 GCA_046758525.1 bacterium | reverse complement strand
ATAAGAAGAGGTAAGGATGATTAAGAAATTTAAAGTTTTTGTCAGCGGTAATCAGAAAGAGCTTAAAGAAGAGCGTCTGGCGGTAAAAGAGGCTATCTTGGGCACTGCTGTATTAAGGAAGTTTTTTGATGTCTTTATTTTTGAAGAGTTGCCTGCGACGGGAAGGTCTCCTGCCTTTACTTATCTGAAGGAAGTGGATGATAGTGATATCTATATCGGGATAGTTGGCAATGAATATGATACTAAGGGTAAAGATGGCCTTTCGCCCACCGAGAGGGAATTTAGGCGTTTTCTAAAATCCAAAAGACAAAAAGAGCTTCTGCTTTATATAAAAGGTGGAGATGACTCAAAGAGAGACAAGAACTACACTGCTACATAAGTATGTAGAGCGAATATAGAAATCGAGCGATTTGCCGAGCAATATTCGAGCGCTTTGGACGTATTTCGAGCGATAAATCGAGCGTTATTAATTCAGTAGTACAATATCTTTAGTCAGCGGAATAGGGAAGTGAAATCATAAAGATAGAAACGCAACACGTTTTAAGTAGTATGAACATAGGTTTCTGGGCAGCAGGGTATTCTCTGGCCTTTAGGTGTATCCGGTTACCTCGGCTAGCTCCTTATAGTGCTTCTTCAAAGCAGGATAAAGCTGTCGGTAGATCTGGTAAATTTTAGTATAAAAGTTGTGAAGCTTTGGATTGGGTTTTATCTTATTTGTGATGGTGAGCCAATCTTTGATTATGTGATAGTCCTTGAAAATGCCTACTCCAACTCCAGCGTTGATAGCGTTTCCCACCGGAGCTCCTCTGGATTCTTTAATATAGGCACATTCTGCGTTAAGGATATCTGAGATAATTTGTCTCCATAGAGAGGACTGCGCTCCACCTTCTCCCAAAAAGAGGGGAAATTCCATCCTTGTCCCACTTTGTCTAACCAGTTCTATACTATGTAAAACTGCATAACCCACAGACTCCATCATGGCCCTGATGATGTGTCCCCTGCCATGAGCAAGAGAAAGACCAAAGAATACTCCCCGGGCCAAGGGGTCCCAAATGGGAGCCCTCTCACCCATAAGATAGGGAAGGATAATTAGTCCATTACTTCCTGGAGAAACCTTTTCCGCTTCCAAGTTCATTATCTCATAAGCACTCACCCCCAACTGCTTTTCTGCAGCTTGCTCGGCCTGCCCAAAAGTATCTCTAAAATACTTCATCAAGGCTGCGCAACAGGTCAGAGTGGCTGCGGTGGTATATCTTCGGCGAGAATAAGCAGTAGGAATAATGCTAACCAGATTTTTAGTGAATTTAGGTTCCTCATGTACTACTCCCCATACACCTCCCATTCCCATAACTAAGGAACTATCTCCGGCCTCAATAACTCCCATAGCCAGGGATGCTGCATTATAATCGACTGTTCCGGCTACTACGGGAGTACCGGGAGCTAGACCAGTTTCTTCCGCCGCCTTTCTGGTGACCTCACCGATAACTTGATCACAGGGATGCAGCTCGGGAAATTTATCTACCTCTAAACCCACCTTCTCAATCATTTTTTCATTCCACCTGCGATTAACAATATCAAAAACTATTCCAAATAGAGAAGCATTGGAATAATCGGTTAGAGCCTTTCCCGTAAGTTTTGCCACCGGATAATCTGCCGCTGTTTGCACTTTATATGCCTTTTTATACAGATCAGGCCGATGGCTTTTCTCCCACATAAGTTTGGTAGTAGCGTAGTAAGGATCAATAAGATTGCCGGTCAACTCAAAGATTACATCTTCCCCGATGTTTTCTCTAAGCCACTGACATTCAGCGGTGGCTCTTCTATCCATCCAGATATGAGCATTCTGCAGAGGATTTAGATTC
>JBHIAL010000360.1:0-1862 GCA_046758525.1 bacterium | reverse complement strand
ATATCAGCATTTGGGGGTACTTCGTCAGATACCCCCAAGATTAGATGGGGAGAAAACATCTCCAAGACTTTGATGGTGAATTTTTCTAGATCCTGGTAGGAGTAGCGGGGTAAAAATAGAATGGCCGGGATTCCATCAAGGAGTATCGTCTCTTCCAAGGCATCTTTTAGCTCTTCTAAGCTTACATCTCCCTGAGGTAGAGGGGTGGCAGCCTCAATACCATCGAAACCAAGTCTTTTTACAAATGGCAGAAGCGATTTAAGTGAGCCATCCATATGGATGTGACAAAACTTACCCTTTTGGTGAATTTGATTTATTCTTTTCTTATAATAAGGGATGAGATATTCCTCAAAAAGAAAGGGAGAGTCAATGGCTGCATCAATGTTTTCTCCAAAATTGAGTATTTTTACAGGAGAGTTTAATATAATCTCATACATCTTATCATCCCACTCCCCAATTACCCTTAAGAAATCCTTTATCTTATCTGGATAGTCATTCAAGGCATAGATCGTATTCTCAAAACCCATATAGTCTATTATCAGTCTCTGCAAAGGTGAACGTGGATAAAAAGTTTGAATAACTCCTCTTTCCCCAAATTCCCTATCGGCTATTTTGAATGCTTCCATGTCAAATTCAAATTCTGTATCTGCTAGAATGTATCCCATAATCTCTAAATCGCTTAAAGTTTTTATGGGATACTCAGTATGATATCCGTGTTTTGTTACCTCTCTTAAAGAACCCAAGGGAGTTTCATGAATAGTGATTATTTTCCTTTGTTTTTCATTATCCCTGGATTTTATCTTTACCTTTTTATTTTTGAATTTAAATACGCTCACACCTAAAACTTCTTGAGGATATCTGGGGGAAGCATTCAAATCATGGTAAATCTCTATCATAGTTTTATCTTTATATTTTTCAGGGACATTTCCATTATAGGGTTGAGTATTATCATACAGAGAATTAAGGGTAGATTTATCTTTGTAGCCCTCCGGCAGTTTATTTTTTAGTCTGTTGCCATAATACCAGCAGTAAATTCTTGGTTGCCAGACAATTTTATCGATCTTCTTTTTCTGAAAAGTCCTGAGTGTCCTTTCCCGAAAGTTCACCTAAATCCTGCCTTCCAATCAGAGGTTCTTAAATTGCGAGGTCTAGATAAATTCCATATTTTTGCCATTCCGTAAATTCTCGATAAGGAGATTGTTCCTTATTTTATAGAGAAGAAAAAAGGCGAGGTATCCGATACTCATTCAGGAATCATATTATAATTCCATCTCTAGGAGGCTCTTTTTAAACACCAGGTGTAAAGTGATAATTTCAAAGCCTTTGGCTGTGATCTTTACCATATTTCCTGGCTGGATCTCGAGTCTCTCCCGTGGTTTCTCATTCAGTCCAGCGAAGTATGCCTCTTTTAAGGAAAAGAAAAAAGATAGGCTCCCTTCCATGGTCTGCGGGACGGTGTTATAGAGCCTCAGGATAATAGCCTCTCCCTCTTCTGCTTTCTTTAAAGCAGAAAGGATGAGGCTCTCTGGTTTAATTTCCACCAGGGAGATTTTGCCTGGCAGTTTCCCCTCATGACTTTCGGTTTGCCAACACCTCATGGGAGTGTTAAAGCCGTGTGCTTGAATAAATGTTCTAGCCTTCTGCCAATCACTCCTGTGAGGAATAAGAGAGTAATGGAAAGTATGGGTTCCCAGACACTGTGCTCCTGGGGTGGGAAAGGGCCATCCAGCATGACCCTTTCGAGTAAGAAGACCGTCCTGTGATAGCCAGCCCACGCATCTCAATAGAGTCAGAGCAATGATAGATTGCTGGTTTTCCTCTACGATTTCGTATTCCGGTAGTCCTTGGTTGGCTATGGTAAG
>JBHIAL010000359.1:0-1875 GCA_046758525.1 bacterium | reverse complement strand
ACGAACCTATGCTGCTGAGAATTGCTTATGCTTATGAACAAAATACAGTATGGCATGAAAGAAGGGCAAAAATCAGTAGCTAGGGATGAGGAATCAAAGAAAAGAAACATGAGTAGACAAAATCTTTTAAACGATTGTCCGGTTATTAAGGTAGAGGGAGAAACTTTACCTAAGGCCTGGGAAAAGTCAGTGATGAAGTGCTGGCAGGAGGGGATAGCTATAAAAACTGAATATGATAAAGCGGGAGATCCTCCTAGTCGGGACTGTACGATGATTATGGAAGTAACGCATCCCTTTAAAGAACCTCGTCTGCACCGAGCCTTTCCCGCTGGCCTGGAAGATTTAGAGATATATCGACAGGAGGTTATCTATGGGGTGCATGATGATTGGATTAAACCAAGCCAAGGAAAATGGGAATATACCTACCATGAAAGACTATTTAATTATAAGGTTGAAGGAAGGAGCATAGACCAGATCGATTATGTGGTCCGCAAGCTGTCCGAAACACCGTACACTCGTCGGGCGCAAGCGGTCACCTGGAAAGCCTGGCTTGACCCTGAGTGTAACGATCCACCTTGTATGCAACGGCTTTGGCTAAGGATCTTTGAGGATCATCTCCAGTTAAATGTTTACTTTAGAAGTAATGACGCCTTTAAGGCGGCTTTTATGAATATGTTTGCCTTTACCGAGCTACAAAAGGTAATTGCAGAGAAAATTAGTGAGAAAATAGGTAAAAAGATAAAAGTAGGTAAATACGTACATGTCGCTGACAGTTATCACATCTATGGCTCCTACTATAAAGACTTTAAGGGTTTCCTCGATACCTTGAAGAAAAGATCCTTTGAGGAGAGAACCTGGTCTACTTCCTTTGCCGAACCCTTTTTTGAGGAAGGAAGAAAAAGATTAAAAAGGGATAAGAAAGGAAATCCCGTATGAAAAAAGTGTTGGTAACCGGAGGAGCGGGTTTTATCGGCTCCCACGTGGTGGATGAGTACCTCGAGCAGGGCTGGAAGGTGGTGGTGGTGGATGATCTATCCAGCGGAAAGAAAGAGAACCTCAATGAAAAAGCAAAGTTTTATCAAATGGATATCACCGACGAAAGGTTAGATGAGATCTTTGCCGAGGAAAAGTTAAACCTGGTTAACCATCATGCAGCTCAGATAGATGTGAGAGTTTCCGTAAAAAAGCCTATGTTCGATGCTCAAGTAAATATCCTGGGAACCTTAAATCTTTTAAATAACTGTATAAAACACAGGGTAAATGACTTCGTTTTTATCTCATCAGGAGGAGTCGTTTACGGAGAACCCACCGATCTACCGGTACACGAGCATTATCCAAAAAATCCTCTTTCTCCCTACGGGGTTTCAAAGCATACTATAGAACACTATCTTCACTATTACAGCAAAACTTATGGGCTCAATTACCTTTCTTTGAGGTACGGAAATGTCTATGGGCCACGACAAGACCCTTATGGAGAAGCAGGAGTGATTGCTATCTTCACCCAACAGATGCTCCAGGGAAAAAGACCCAAAATTTTCGGGGATGGTGAGCAGTTAAGAGATTACGTGTATGTTAGCGAGGTAGTAAACATCAACCTACTCGCCAGTCAGCAGATAGAGAGCCTTAATGAGAGGAAGCCAAGCTCGCCCGATGATTTGGCCTACAACGTGGGAACGGGAAAAGGGAACTCGGTGAATCTTTTGTACCGGCTTTTAGCAAACATAACCGGTTTCAAAACCCAACCAACCTATGCCCTGGAAAGAAAAGGAGAGATAAGGAGAATATATTTAAACACCAATAAAGCAAAAAAAGAGCTGGGCTGGCAGTGCCAACTCAGCCTGAGAGAAGGATTAGAAAAAACAGTAGACTGGTTCA
>JBHIAL010000358.1:0-1879 GCA_046758525.1 bacterium | reverse complement strand
TTAAATTATTAAGAATATTTGTATTGCCCACATAACTACCAACACCAAATCTTGCTGTTTTTTTGCAGGGGAAAAGCCAGGCAACACCATTTTCAATAATATTTGGGTTTATAAAAAATCTGAGTTCATTATCGTTATATGGCACTTCTGTTTCAATACCAAAACTCAACATCCTTTTATTGACATAGTTCCCTTTTAAAGAAGAAGCTAGAACAGCCCGCCATCCTGTACAGTCAACAAGAATATCTGCTTCAAAATTATCTTTGCTTGTATTAACTTTTCCATTTTTTATTCCCCTAACATCCACTTTTAAAAATTTTGCGGTGCTTTGTTGAGCAAGCAATGTACAAAACTTTTGATAGCCTATTGTGCAAAATGGCTCGGGTAAGGGAATGTCTATTCCTTTATTCTCTGTATGAAGAGTCGCAACATCAAAGGTTCTTAGTATGGACTTTTCACATCCGATATCTTTCACCATTTTTACAGTGGTACCACAGGCAGAAGTTTGATGAGCACCTATATCATTCCTATCGATTAGCAAAACATTGCCATTAATCTTACTCGAAACTGCCAATCCTGCAAAGCTTGCTCCTGTTATTATTACATCGTATTTTTGCATTTTAAACTTCCCGTATCATACGCCAGATTTAGATACACAGGGTTTAATAATCTTTTTCCTTTAAACTCCTTACCTCCCTGCTAATCTGATTGGTATTTATTTTAATTCAACATTTACAAACTAATTAAGTATTGCCCTTGCGGCTGTCTCTGCTCCTTTGGTTAGCTCCTTGGAAAGCACCTGTTCTGGTTGTCGTGGCTGATTGACTTTGTCCAGTATCATCTCTGCCAATCTTCTCGGTTTGATACTACGAGGAACAACGGTAATATTTTCTCTTTTCTCAAAGCGCCTGGCCAGGTTTAATTGCTCATAGTGTCTGCCAATGGGAGCAATTATAGATGTTATATTTAGCCATCTTATCTCTTCCAGGGTACTTAGACCAGCCTGAGAGATTACGCAATCGGCAACGAATAGATGCTCATTTAGGTTATGAACATAACCATATTTCTTAACCTCTGGATCAACCTTTATTTCTGCAGGATCTATTCTGGGACCACACACTAAAACTAATTGAATATTGTGCTCTCTTAATAGGGAATATGAGCAAGATAGCTTCTCTAATAGATCCTTGCCTATCCTGGTACCACCGATAGTTCCTACCACCAGTTTTTTATCTTCTTTATATCCCAATTTACTCTTAAGCTGTTTCTTATTCCAGGCAGGGTTAAAATCTACTATTGGCCCACTAAAGGTGAATAAGCGAGTTGCCCAGTCTCGTAAATTCTCGCCCACTCCATACCATCTTTGTCGGGGAATATCTTCGGGAAAGCCGATGAACACCCGTTTATCACACCTCTCATAACTTTTTTTAACCCACCAATCCATCAAGAACCCCAAAAGATTAGGAAACTTGATGATAACATCGGTGATGAAGACTACCGGAGTATGCCTTTTCTTATGCAGGTAATAGAAAATCTCCCACCACTCATCCCCCACTATGAGATCAAAATTTCCTTCTTTTATCACTGCCTGAATCTTAAGGTAGTTTTTGTGAATGGCCTTTAGTAGATCCCAGAACAGGCGTGTTCTATTTTTGATAATTCCATCCTTCTCATATTTCTCTAATACTTCAGACAATGAGCTTAATTGATAAGAGACGCTCAGAATTTTTTTTTGCTCTTTTTTAAAGAAGGAAAGAGCAGGCTCAGCACAGACAAATTCTATTTTTGCCCCAGTCTTCTCTTCCAGTTGTCTGGCTATAGCTAGACTTCTACGAACATGTCCCAATCCTACAGAAGAAACACCAAATAAGATATTCAT
>JBHIAL010000357.1:0-1887 GCA_046758525.1 bacterium | reverse complement strand
GTTCATCTTCTCAGGGTTCCTTTATAATATCGAGTCTCTTACCCAAAGGGTTTCTGATATCAATGTGGCCGGCGAGAGTTTCCGCAGGTTTGCCCTCAATTAAGATTTGTACCTGTGATTGGGAAGGAAAGTTAATAAGGAGGGTATTGACTATGGAGTATATAGTAAGTAGTTCCCCACTAGATCCTCCAGGATGCTTCTCCTGTAAAGAGGAAGAAAAATTTACATAGAAACGGTCACCCTTTACATAAACATTTTCCACCTCTGTTTGAAGAGGAACGGTCGGCTTAAGGGAGTTATCAAGAGGGCCTTTAATTAATTCTTTCAATATCTCCTTGGCCTCCTCGCCCATGTGAGGTAAGGCTACCACTTCCCTTTCCTCAAGGATGAGATGCTCTGCCTGGGGATCAGAAAAGTATAATTTCACCACTTTCATCTCTCGCGGAAGACGGGGCTGAATAACCCAATCTTTAATCTGATATCCCTTTTCCCTGAGTAATGGACCTACCCATGCTCCCGCCGCAAAGACCCCTACTACCAAGAGGATGTAAACTAACAGATATTTTCGAGACTTTTTCTTTTTGCGTGAAACCAACTTAGCCTCTCATTTACCCCGTTAGATAGTAATCATCTAACAGGGTTTACCTACTCAATCTCTCATTATAACTTTCAAGATAATCTTTAATTCCTCTGAAGATGCCCAGAGCAATTTTTTTCCTAAATTCCTTTTTCTTTAGTTTTTGCTCCTCCCAGGGATTGGAGATAAACCCTATCTCTACTAAAATAGCGGGCATGGCCGCTCCTCTCAGAACATAAAACCCGGCTGATTTTACTCCTCTATCTTCGAGGTGGGTAGCCTGCCATAATTGCCTCTGCACAAAATGGGATAGTTCGTTGCTTTCGTCTCGATATCGATCCTGCACTAAATCCCAGAGAATAGCCTTAACTTCCCCTGAAACGTCCTCGGCTCTCAGAGGAGCATTTTCTCTGGCCGCCACTGCTGCTGCCCCTTCTCCATATGTGTATCGGGAATTAAAAAAAGTCTCTATGCCGCTTGCCTTTTGGTTAAAAGCTGCATTGGCATGTATGGATACAAAAAGATCCCCTCCCCATTGGTTAGCCAACTCTGTCCTCAGATCCAGAGAAATAAAATCATCATCCGTCCTGGTTAGATAAATGTCAATCCCTGCTTCATCTTTTAAAAGATCAGCTACCTCCAAAGCTACAGCAAGGGTAACCTCTTTCTCTTTTAAACTGGTGGGGCCAATTGCTCCCGGATCTTCCCCTCCGTGTCCAGGATCTAATATTACTTTATAAACTCTCCTGTCTTCCTCCGAAACCGATTCACGCGAATAGTAAGGAAATCCTTGTGGTTTTAATAGATCCACTATGGGATCTTTCCCCGGACTTTTTACCTCGATAAGCAGGCGATGAGGCTCCTTCAACGAAAAGATATTATAGGTATACTCCAAATTCATTAAATCCAGGACTACCCTGGTCACATGTTTGCTATCCTGCGAGAGACGAAGCCGCCTAATAAATCTATCTTTTATATCAATTTTTCGCTCAAAAGAAGTAAGTTTAGCCGGGTAAAGGTTAATCAGCAACCGAGGTGGACTGGTTAGATCCCTGACAATGTAACCAACTTCGCCAGATATCTCCAGAACTATCCGGGTATAGGTGAGATAGGAGTGAAATCTTACTCTCTCAACTCCATAATCTTGATAGGCCTTTGCCGGGGGAGCGAACAGGAGTAAAGAGGCAAGAAGGATTAATATTTTGCTAATCTTATTCATTCTGCTTCAACTTCTATGGGTTCTACTTCGATTGGGTGCGGTTTTAGCCAACCTTAGCCTTAACCATCTTCTTCTCTTTCCTCACAAGACC
>JBHIAL010000356.1:0-1891 GCA_046758525.1 bacterium | reverse complement strand
GCCGCATTAAGGCCAGGGATGCGGTTTCCTCTCTGGGGGGTCCCTCTATCATTATCCAATACTTCAAATTTCCTCCCCTCTCAAAAAAAGAGGTGGAGGATGCGGTTAAGCTGGAAGCTGAACGGGTGATGGGCGGTAAGCTCAATTCAATGGAGACAGACTTTCAGATCCTACCGCAGAATCAAAAAGAAGCTGAAGGACAGCAGGTTCTGTTTGCCGCGGCGCCCAAAGAGATGGTTCGGCAGCGCATGGAAACTCTTCAACAGGCGGGCCTGAATCCCATAGGCATCGATATTGACTGCCTGGCCCTGGCTAACTGCTTCTTAAGGCTAAAGAATCTAGCTTCTGAAGAGGATGTAATGGTCTTAAACCTGGGGGCACGATTAATCAACCTGGGAGTTTTAGGAAAAGAAAGTTTGTACTTCGTTAGAGACATCAGTTTAGATCTCAAGGCGCCCCTTAACTTGAGAGAAAAAAGCATGCTGGGCAGAGTGTCTGAGGAGATCCGTCGATCCATCCATTACTCCGAAAGTAGAGCTCGGGGAACTAAGGTGACCAGAATTTTCTTAACCGGAGGGAGTAGCGTGGCTTCAGAGATTAGTGATTTATTTTCAAACGCCCTGGGATTACCTGTGCAAAAGTGGAATCCGTTGGAAGGCTTGGAATTTAACCCCGGCAAAGTGGGTTACGAGTTTAAGGAAAGCCAGGGCTATCTTCTGGCCATCGCTATTGGATTGGCCTTGAGGGAAAAATAAAAATGAGGATCCAGCTAGATCTGATTCGAGGTAGAGTAGCCTCCTCTAGACTGAAAAGCTTGAGAAGGATACTCTCTACTACCTTACTTCTGGCCTTTTTCCTTTTGATTATGTTGATGGGGTATCTTTATATAGACAGCTATTATGAGATTAAAGACTACCAAAACCAACTAGCTTTGATTTCAAAAAAACATGCCACATTAAATAAGGAGGTCTTCCGGATAGTGGAATACAAAAGAGAGTGGGATTCTCTGCACCATAAGATATCCTTAACCAGTAAGCTCAAGGGAAAACAAATCTGGTGGACACCAAAGCTCCAGGCTCTTGGTGAGCTCATACCGGAAAATATCTGGATAAACAGGCTATCTGTGCAAAAATCGGCTCAGGCACCCAGGAAAGTATCTTCTCCCGGGGCTAAGGCTTCCCCAGCTAAAGCCCACCCTTCTACAACTCTAATCCTGGAAGGCTTTGCCTTGCCCGGTGACAATCGGGGGTTTCGCTCCATAGAAAACTTCGCCCATCAACTCAAGGAAAATGCGACTTTTAGCAAAATCATCAAGGAAATCAATTTGACCACTGCTACCCGGACAGAAAGGGAAAAACTTCCCGCCATGAGTTTTCGACTTTCCTGTCGATTGGCGGCCGAGGAAAGGTTATGAACCACAAGCTACTGGATAAGAAAATCTGGTGGCTCATCGTGGTGGAAGTAGCCATCTTGAGTTTAGTCTACTTTTTGGTAATCAGACCCCAACAGATGGAGCTAAGAAGGATAAAAGTAGAGGCACAAGAAAAAGAGGCCCTTTATGCTAAACTGGCTGCTCTTTCCCGTTTAATTAATGAACTGCGGGAGGAGAAAGCTGCCATAGGTGAGACCATAGATCGTTTCCTCAAAACCAGAGAGAGAGGAGAGATGGGTTTGGTGGTTCCGGCTAGCTTAATGGAAATCTTCCGGGAGAGTAAGGTCGAGGTGATTTCTATTAGGCCGGTTCCTGAGAAAATCGAGGGGGATTTGCTGACATCTTCCTGGGACATAAGCATCGTGGCCGGCTATCATGAGCTAGGCCATTTTATCAGCAGGCTAGAAAAATCAGCCGATTTTAACCGCATAGACAGTCTAACCATTTCCTCAGAAGGAA
>JBHIAL010000355.1:0-1906 GCA_046758525.1 bacterium | reverse complement strand
CATTGGAGGCTCCATCTCCAAAGAAGGAAACGGCCACCCGATCCAGCCTTTTCATCTTAAACGCTAGTGCCATACCGGTAGCCACTGGAATTCCTCCTCCCACTATAGCTATAGCCGGAACCATCCCTACTTCAATGCCTCCCACATGCATGCTACCACCTTTTCCTTTACAGCAACCAGTTGTTTTGGCAAAAAGTTCTGCCATTATCGATTTTACAGGAACTCCTTTGGCAATGGCGTGACCGTGGGGTCGGTGGGTGCTGGTAATCACATCCTCTTTTCTCAGGCTAGCACAAACTCCCACTGCCACTGCCTCCTGTCCCTGGTATAGATGGATCGTACCGGGCATCTCACCACTGAGAAACAATCGGTGGACCTTATCCTCAAAATTTCTGATCAATATCATTTTCCGGTACATTTTGATTAACTTATCTTCTGGTATTCCCATTTCATTCTCTTTTAGCTTTCCCATTTTTCTATTTTACCCCTATCCCCTGGAGGAATTGATAAACACAGAGGGGAAGGTCACTGCTGTAGCCTCCTTCCAGGATAGCAAAGCAAGGTCTACCCAAATCTTTTATAGATCTGCCAATATCATAATAGGTTTTGACCTCCAGTTCCAGACTGAGAAGCCTATCTCCCTTGTATCCATCAAACCCAGCCGAGACCCCGATTAAGGCCGGATCAAATGTTTCAACCTTCTCCAGACCTTCTGAGAAAATCTGAAGATACCTTTCCTCTCCTGTCCCAGGTGAGAGAGGATAGTTAAGACAGTTCTTTTGAGAAGCTTCGCCGGTCCCGGGATAGGCAGGATATTGATGTAAGGAAAGATAAGCAACTCGGCGGTGGCCCAGGAAAATATCCTCAGTTCCATTCCCATGATGCCCATCAAAATCGATAATAGCCACTCTCTCAACCTTCTCTAAAGCCTTGATCACAGCTATGGCCATATTGTTAACATAACAGAATCCGCCGAGATAATCTTTTCCGGCATGATGGCCTGGAGGTCTTAATAAGGAAAAACTTGGTTCTTCCTCCAAAGCCTTCTTCATTGCCTCAACAGCCCCACCTACCGAGACAATAGCATAATCATAGATGCGATCAATATTGGGAGTATCCGCATCAAAAAATCGATTCTCTTTTACTTTCTTCAGGAAAGATCTGGTGTGAACTAACAGAAGATCCTCCCCACTGCAGACTTGAGCCTGCTGAAAAGAAAATCCTTTTTCCTTTAGATAATCGTGGGTAGCCTTCACTCTTTCTGGTGATTCCGGATGGCCCTGGGCCTGATATTCCAGGCACTTTTCAGAAAAAAATATCATTTTCTCCATTATATCCAAGTTTATTAAAAGGAGAACTGCAACCACAAAAATAGAACTCTCCCATGACTACCCACTTTTCTGCTACCAGAGTAATTTTATCATTAACTTTTAGAAATGTAAAATGGACCTTGTGACCCTCAACTATTTCTGACTTAATAAATGAGGCTCCATTTGACATAACAAGACAGTTAAGTAAGATAGAGAAAAGAGGCAAAGTCGAATGCCAATAAGAAAAGAGTTGAAAAGATACGATTTGCAGTTTGTCAGGGAAAAGCTTTCTCCCTTTTTCACAAAATCAAGGGTCATCTTAGCTTATCTATTTGGTTCTCAAGTTAAAGGAGAAATTGGACCAATGAGCGACATAGATATAGCGGTCTTATGGAACAAAGACGAGAAAGAAAAACTAAAAAAGAGTCTTCTTTTGCAAAGTCGAATAAAAGAGAGGCTCCGTGCTGAATACATCGAGGTAGGATCTCTTAATGACCAGACTTTGAGTTTTTGTTACAATGTAATTAAAGACGGCATCTGTATTTTCGGAAAAGAAAAGGATCGAGTAGAATACGAAACCTCTATCCTCAATGAAT
>JBHIAL010000354.1:0-1910 GCA_046758525.1 bacterium | reverse complement strand
GCAGGTTCTGCTATTTTTGACTTAAAAAAGGTTTATACTATTATGACTGTATGACAATGTGGGCAACAGATGAGACAAGAGAAAATGGTGCGAAAATTAAGTCGATGGAACATAAGATATGCGAAAAACAGCTAAAGTCCTTCTTGCCCTGATACACATTTTGGTCCTCTCCATTTTATGGCTTTTAGGCTGGATATGGCCAGAAGGAAGACTTAAAAGCGACACTTATTTGTTCCCTTGGGAAAGCAGAAGAAAAGTTCTATCCAGCCAGCCAGGGAAGTTCAAACTGGATTTTACCTTTGCTCTTGCCAATCAAAAACAAGAGAAGGTGATAGTGAGTGTGGTCAAGGAAGCAACCATTCAGGAATCTGTCCGAGAAGCTATATCTCTGGCCGGAGGATTAAGTTTCATCAAACCAGGAGACGTGGTTCTGGTAAAGCCCAACGTTAATTCCTACGATCCTTATCCGGGAACTACCAATCCCCGGGTGGTGGGAGAGGTAGTGCGTATGGTGAAACAGGCTGGAGCAAAAAGAGTCATAGTAGCCGACCGTTCTGGCCCAGGAGAGTGGTCTGATACCATGTACAATATGGAAACAGTGGGAATTGCCCAGGTGGCTCGCAAGGCAGGAGCGGAGGTTATAGCTTTGGAGAAGGAGGAGTGGGTTAGAGTAAGACCTCATGCATCAAAATACTGGGAAAAGGGGTTTAAGATTCCCAAATTACTTGGGGAAGTGGATCATATCATTAATCTTCCCGTAGCCAAAACTCACTTTTTAGCCGATTTTTCTATGTCCCTGAAAAATTTTGTGGGACTCATTTCCATGCAGGATCGGAATATAATGCATCGCTCCAGATATTTTAAGGAAATGATCGCTGAATTGAATCTTGCCTTCCTACCCCAATTGAATGTTATGGATGCCAGTAAGGTCTTTGTCTCCGGAGGCCCTGCTAGTGGTAAGACAAAGTCTCCCGGGATGATTATAGCCTCCCCTGACCGCATTGCTACTGACCTCACCGGGCTTGGCCTGCTTAAGATACTGGGAACCACTTCCCGGATTCAATCTCAGAACATGTGGAATCACCCTCAGATCAAAAGAGCTAGTGAGTTGGAAATGGGTGTATCTACTTACACTGGGATACGGCTTCGGTCCTCCGGGGTAGAATCCGATAAATTTCTACTCTATCTTCAGGGAAAATAATTCTTATTTGAGTTTTAAAGCAACGCCTTGGTAAATCTTTCAGGGCTAAGCTAAATACTAACCCAAGTCTTTTTTTCAAGGCCAACGAGAAATTGATCGGAAGTCGCTCCCACCCACTTCTATAGAGTTAATCTTCGAATCCTTTAAAAACATCCCTATTTCAAATAAGAGGGGTTGACAAAAAAATTTTTTAGTGTATACTGATTTATCAGAAAAGTTTAAATATTCTGAAATCATTACTTAAGGGGGCGATGGAAATGGTCAAAAAAGACGAAAATAGATCTGGTTGCGTACCGACGGATAGGGGAATAAGCTGCTGCAGGATTGAATCAGTAATAAGCGTGGATGACAGGGGACAAATGGTACTTCCTAAGGAGATAAGAGATAAGACAAAAATTCGTGCTGGCGATAAGTTAGCGGTGATAAGTTGGGAAAAAGATGGAAAGGTATGCTGCATTTCTTTAGTTAAGGCTGAAGATTTAGCAGAAATGGTAAAGGATCTACTTGGTCCTATGATGAAAGAGATAACGGCAAAATAACAGTGACAAATAACTTTGGAAGGAGTTAAAATGAAAGACAAAAAAATAAAGGAAGTAGTAAGAGAGGGCTATGCCAGAATTGCGAAACAGGATAGTTCCTGTTGTGTTCCTGTGAATTCGTGCTGTGGAGGCACTGATTTAGCACAGGATATTAGTAAGAAGATAGGATA
>JBHIAL010000353.1:0-1912 GCA_046758525.1 bacterium | reverse complement strand
CCGAGGAGAGATCACCCAAGAGGAATTTGAAAGAATGAAGGATGATCTATCCCAAGAATAAGAAGGATCATAGATCAAAAATCACCGAAGCATAGATTTAACTCCCATGGGCGTGTAAGACCGATTTTGAAATCTAGTACGAAGCTCCCCAAAAGAGAGATGAAGCGAGCATTACAAGCTTTCCCTGGAAAGTGAAAGACGGCAGCAAAAAATGAAGGGTCAGGTATCATTTTTATTCTTACCCCTAAATTCGAAGCCCACCTTTTCCCTCAAAAAAATTTTTTGACACCCCCCACTTTTTCGCTAAAATACAACCCGAAGTCAAGTCCCGATTTAGGAGCTTTGTAAAATGCTTACAGGAAAACTAGAGGCAATAAAGAGAATACCGAGAAAACTATTATGTACCTTGACTATAATGACTGTGCTATTAATTATTGCCATACCTTCTGTGGCGGAGATCAACGTCCTCTATATGGTTCAGTCAGGATATCAGCCAGACGAATATATAGAGATGACTCGTTCTTTCGAAGCTGAAACAGGGATAAAGGTGAATATTAATTTTGAGAATTATGATGATCAATACGAGAAGATCGTTGCAGAGGCTAAAAAGCCAATCTCTAAATATGATGTAATTCTGCTTGACTTAATTTGGACAGCCGAATTTGGAGGAAAGTATTTTGTCCTGCCCTTAGATGATAAACTGACCCCGGCTATGAGGAAAGATATAGCTCCCGTTATTCTGGATGCTTTTACATATGTTGGTCATGTCTGGGCTATGCCGTTTTTGGCCAATTTCCAGCTCTTTTTTTACAATATGGATTATATAACTAAAGCTGGCTTTAGCCGTCCCCCAAAAACACTGGAAGAACTAGAGTATCAGATGAGGGTGATGAAACAAAAGGGAATTCTTAAGCATCCCTGGTTTGATTCTTGGAGGGAAAAAGAAGTTCTGGTCTGTGAGTATGTCTGGTTAACTGGTGCCTTTGGGGGCAATACCTTTAGTGAAAAAGGAGAACCCGTATTTAATAATGGTCCTGGTTTAAAAGCAATGCAGTTCATGGTCAACCTGTTAGACGAAGGATTAGCAAATCCCATGTCATTAGAAGCCAACGAGCTTTTAGCCAAAGATGTTTTCATCTCAGGTGATGCTGCCTTTACTTCTAACTGGACATTTCTCTATGCTCTTATGAATAATCCAGAAGTTTCTAATATAGTCGGTGCCGGCAAGATCGGGCTTTTGCCGGTAGCGGAAGAGTTTTATGATAAGTATGAGTATCACAGCTCCTCTGTAAGTGGATTTCAGGGATTGGCTATAATGTCTAATTCACAGCATCCTCATGAAGCATGGCAATACATTCGATTTATCACCGCACCTGAAATTCAAAGGACTCATTTAGAGGAGATGCCAGTGTGGCTGTCTATACAAAATGACCCCCAGGTACGTAGTATTGATCCGGTTATGGAGCTTAAGGCAAAAGAGTTAGCCAGTGTTCACCACCGACCAAAGCTGGTTGACTATTATAAGGTCTCCACTATTATGCAAAAATATATCTTTCTTGCTTTGAAGAAAAAATTGACTCCTAAAGAGGCTCTGGACAAGGCGGTGGAAGAGATAAAGAAATCAAGAGGAAGAGAACAATGATACTAAGAAAACTAAGTTTCAAGAAGAAACTGGTTATCGCTTTTATAGGGGTAGTGTTCATCATGGGAGTTATATCTATCTATAGTTCGTCTCAGTTAATAAGAAATAAGCTGGAGCAGGCTTTGTATGAGCAAACTATGAATATAACAGAAGGAGTAGAAAACTCCGTTGAGGAGAAAAAAAGAGAAATTCTGGAGTTAACTTCGTTATATGCTGGCTCAAAGAAAGTGGTGGATTATACCAGTTATGGCATGAAGAACATGGTGAGGC
>JBHIAL010000352.1:0-1922 GCA_046758525.1 bacterium | reverse complement strand
TGAGTCAGGAGATCTTCTATTGGAAAGAACATCTCAACCAGATGTCTTCTTGTTGAATATTGCATATAAATATACCGGACTTCTCGCTGGGCTGGTCTGGGCCTTGACACTAATTTTAAAAGAAATCCCCCCTAATATGTTCACCCAAGCATTTTCAGTAATCTTGGTGATAGTTCTTTTTAATATTACCAGCACTAAGATGATGCTCAAAGGTAAGTTTGTAAAATTGAATAAGATATTCATCGGGCCCCTGAATGTCCTTTTTGTGGCACTTCTGGTATATTATTCAGGTGGTTATAAGTCAAACCTCTGGGTTATGTTCTTGTTGCCCCTGATAATAGTTTCCTTGGTATATACCCCAAAGCAGGTGGTGCTCTGCGCGTCTTTTGTAGCGATAATTTGTAGCCTCCTTTACTTTTTTCAGACCGAGAGAATTGAATTTGAAGGTGTGGCCTGGCTACTATTGAAAATCGGCATATTTTTTGTTGTAAGCCTGCTATTTACGAAAATTGTAGACCTGGAGACAAAACATAGGAGAGCCTTCCAGGAGAAGAGCCGGGAGCTAACTAAAACTCAGGATTATACGGATAACATTGTTAAGAGTATGTTAGATTCCTTGATTGTAATAAACCCGGATGGTAGGATAGAGAGGATAAATAAGGCAGCGCTGGATATCTTGGGTTATAGGGAAAGGGAACTTATAAAAAAGCCGGTTACAAGAATATTTTCTCAAAAAGATGAAGTACTATTCCGGGGCCCTCAATGGGAGGAGCTGTTAAAGAAAGGTTTCGTCAGGGATTTCGAGTCGACTTATGTAACTAAAAGAGGAGACAGAATTCCAGTAAGTCTCAGTGGCTCTGTAATGAGGGATGGGGAGGGGAAGACCGAGGGTGTTGTCGCGGTAGTTAGAGATATGCGAGCTCTGAAGACGCTAATTGCAGGTTTAGAGAAGGCAGGGAGAGAGATCAGAGAGTATAGCGAGAGTCTGGAAAAGAAGGTTGATGAGAGGACCAAAGAGATAAGAAAGCATGCTCATGAGTTTTCCATCATTTACGAGATAAGTAAAGGTATCAGTTATACTCTCGATATCCATCAAATTTTAGAGACGATAATGGGTTCACTCCATAGACTGATAGACTACGATGTTTTCGCATCATTATTGATGGAAGGAAGGAAGGGAGAGTTAATCATAGAGTCCTACCATTCGGTAAATGAAAAGTTGCTTCAGGCGGTCAAGTCGAATCTAACAGGTGTAGCGAATTCTCTTCTCGGTCGGGATGTGAGAGTCGAGGATTTAAGAGTTACTTTGAGAAAGGAGAAAAGTTTTCGGCTTGGTCAACAGGTTAAAGGAGAATTGGAATCTTTCCTAAACGTACCTTTGGTGATTGATAATGTTCCCATGGGGATTCTTCACATAAGCAGCTTTAGAAAGAATGCCTTTTCTGAAGATGACATCAGGATACTTCACACCGTTGCAGACCAGGTGGCTTCTGCCCATAAGAAACTGAAGGACTTAATCTTCAAAGAGAAGAGAAAAATAGAATCGATGGTTGAAAGTATGTCCGAAGGGGTGATAATGACCGATGAGAATGACAATCTGGTGGTCTTGAATCCTGCGGCAAAAGGGATGCTGGGAATCTCCTCAATAGATAGTATGTCCGATGAGGAAATGTGGAATTATTTTAGAAAGCTTAAACTGGGTAGAATGTATCAAAAACTCTCCGAACAAGCAGGCAGTGGAGTGGTCACTGAGGATGTAGATTTAAACGAGCCCAAGCCGATTACTTTAAAAATCGCCTCTTCTGTGGTAAGGGATCACTTGGGCGAGAGATTGGGAGTGGTGACCATATTGCGGGATATTACTAAAGAGAAAGAGATAGAAAAGATGAAAGAAGATTTTGTCCATTCGATAACTCATGACC
>JBHIAL010000351.1:0-1924 GCA_046758525.1 bacterium | reverse complement strand
TCATTTTTTACCATCCTACTGAATAAATAATTATCCCCACTCCCAGGCCGAATATAAGATTAAACAACTTGATCAATACGGAGTCTCCAAAGCTGAAAGAAAAAAGATTTTATTACTTTACTTTTTTATATCATGTATGAAAAATGGAATTTTGGCAAGTCCGGCCTGGGAATTGGAAAAAGAAGAACTGTTTGACAAGATCAAGCAATAGGCTAGAATTACCTTAGCTTAAGAGAAAGAAAGGTTTCTTTATGGAGGAGAAACTAGCCAGTCTCAGAAGAATCTTGTCTAGGATGGGAAGCGTTCTCATTGCTTTCTCCGGGGGAGTGGATAGTACTTTCCTGCTCAAGGTTGCTCATGATGTGCTTGGAAAAAAGACAGTAGCAGCCACCGCGAGCTCAGAGACTTATCCAGCTTCCGAACTGGAGGCAGCCAAGAAGATGGCTCAAAAATTAGGAGTTAAGCATCTCGTCATCCAGACAGAGGAGCTATCGAAGCAGGATTTTGTCAAGAACCCTCCTCAAAGATGCTATTTTTGCAAAAGGGAACTATTTTCCAGATTCAATAAGATAGCCAAAGAACAAGATTTAAACTACGTAGTGGATGCCTCCAATTATGATGACCTGGCTGATTTTCGTCCAGGGATGCAGGCTGCACAGGAACTCGGTATAAAAAGCCCATTAAAGGAAGCCCGCTTAACCAAAAAGGAAATTCGCAGCCTATCCCATAAAATGAATCTACCTACCTGGGATAAACCTTCTTTAGCCTGTCTAGCTTCACGAATCCCTTACGGAGCTAAAATAACCAGAGAAAAATTAAAAAGAGTTGATGAGGGGGAAAGATTTTTAAGAGGCCTAGGAATAAGACAGCTAAGGATAAGAGATCATAATGGGATAGCTAGAATCGAGGTAGCCCAGGAAGAAATGAGCTTATTCTGGCAGGAAAATACGGTAGGGCTGGTTATTGATAAACTTAAAAAGTTAGGATATACTTACGTTACTCTTGATTTAGAAGGCTATCGCCCGGGAAGTATGAATGAGGTTTTAGAAAAAAGGTGAGCTGGGGTGAAAGTAGATCAAATCAGACATCTACTGGAGGAGGTAAGATCAGGTAAGATAAGGGTAGAAGAGGCTTTAGAAAGACTAAAAGTTCTTCCCTACCAAGATCTTGGTTTTGCTAAGATTGACACTCATCGGGAGCTGCGAAGAGACTATCCCGAGGTAATTTTTTGCCCGGGTAAGACTCCTGAGCAGATTGTCCATATTGCAGAGCGAATGAGGGAGAATAAATCGACAGTTATGGCTGTCCGAGCAACTAGAGAGGTTTACCAGGCTATTAAAAATGCTCTACCAGAAGTCAGATATTTTGAAAAGGCAAAAATAGCCGTGCTCGGAGAAAGAAAAGAAAAAGTGAGCTCTCATACTATATTGGTAGTAAGTGGGGGAACCGCAGATATGCCAGTAGCCGAGGAGGCAGCGGTCACGGCAGAAATTATGAACAATAAAGTAGATCGTCTTTACGATGTAGGGGTAGCTGGAATTCACAGGTTATTTGATAACAAGGACAGGCTCTTTAGTGCCAACGTCTTGGTTGTGGTTGCGGGCATGGAAGGAGCTCTACCCAGTGTAGTGGGGGGTCTGGTGAGTAAACCAGTCATAGCGGTACCCACCTCGGTGGGATACGGAGCCAGCTTCAAGGGAGTTTCTGCTCTTCTTACCATGCTTAATAGCTGTGCTCCCGGGATAGCAGTGGTTAACATTGATAATGGATTTGGAGCTGGATATATGGCCAGTTTGATTAACCACCTGGGGAGAGAGAAATGAGAGCCGCCTATTTTGATTGTTTTTCCGGCATTAGTGGAGATATGGTGCTGGGAGCATTGGTCGATCTGGGCTGGCCGGTAAAGAACCTAGAAAGGGAGCTA
>JBHIAL010000350.1:0-1928 GCA_046758525.1 bacterium | reverse complement strand
AATTGGCAATCACTTTCTCTGCAAAAACTTTCCGAAAATTCATTACATAGTAAGGGATGTCCAACTTTTGTGCCACTCGGCGAGCATCCTCTACCGCCACCAAAGAACAACAACCGCCCAATTTATCTGCCTCACTGGCTATCCTGTCCGAAGGCCAAATCTGCATGGTTATTCCAATCACTTCGTAGCCTTCTTTTTTAAGAAGACTATCGGCCGTGGATGAATCTACTCCTCCACTCATAGCCACAACCACTCTCTCTCGGGCCATAGTTTTTACCCCTCTAATCCTTTAATCCTGCATTTTATCCCTTCTAATCCTGCTTTTACTTGACGGACAATATTTCTTTAATCTACATTCCTTACATTTACCTCGGCGGCACCAGTCCTTCCCCAGACGAAGTAAGGCGACCTCGAGATCAGCAAAATCCCTTCCTCTTGCGAAATTTCTCTCCCACAAAAACTTTAGTGACCTAAGGGCTGACCGATTGGCCACTTCTCTATCTAGCAGCATTAAATTCCTCATCGCGGTAAGTACTAAAGGAGACAAGGGAGGGTCTGCCTTCTCCCACAGTCCTCGAAGTTCTCTTAAAAATATTCCCACCGTAACCTCGCCGATTCCCTTGCCCAAATTTTTTGTCCTTCTCTCCAGATCCCTTGAATCTAAAGAATCCTCATGTAGGGTATTTAGATCTCCTCCATATTCATCCTTAAGGCTTCCCATTACCTCTAGAAGCTTGGTAGCTGTCTTAAAATCATATCTCACGTATCCGCCCCTATCCAGTATTTCCACTAACCCATCCCATCCAGTTCTTAAAATAGCCTCAACCGATAAAATTTTCTCTTTCTCAAACTCCCGGTAAGTTTTCACTACGATCGTCTCAGATATTCTCGCCCCAAAGAGAATGGAAGCTAAAAACCACTTGAAAATCTCCTTACTCTCAAGAGAGGTAAGATCAATTCCTAAACTTGCAGAAAATTTCTTCCCCAGGTCTTTCACCAAGAGCTTTATTACCTCAGCTTTTTTATTCATAGTTCTTCCCAGAGAAAAAGCTGCTCATTAATTTGGGGAGTAGCTTTCCTTTCCCCACTGGGGCAAAATCTACCTTGCAGAGTAAGAAAGTTACGAGCGCGGCCAGTTACTACTCCAGTTCTTCTCAACTGATCAAGTCGAGTGAACTTTTCTTGCTTCCGAGTCTCCACAATCCTCCTGGCCGAAATTCTTCCTATCCCTGGCACCCTTAAAAGCTCCTCAAAACCGGCCTTATTTACCTCCAGCGGAAATTTATCCTCATGTCTCAGGGCCCAGGCAAGTTTAGGATCACAATCTTGCGGCAGGTTGCCATTCTTTTCAAAGGGAAGCTCCTGGGGAGTAAATCCGTATCTCCTTAAAAGAAAATCAGCCTGGTAGAGCCTGTACTCACGAAGAGGCGAACAGGGAGGTAGCTCTTCCAGGGGAGTATCCAGAATAGGCATGAAGGCACTGTAATACACCCGCCAGAGTTTATAATCCCGGTAAAGTCTACCCGAGAGATTCAATATCTCCCTGTCTGTCTCCTTAGCTGCTCCTACCACCAGTTGAGTGGTTATGCCAGCCTTCAAAGGTTTTTGGTGGTTGACTCTGACGATTTTTTCTAATCCGCCCACTAAATCTGAGGCATAGTTCTTACTGGGCGAAAGCTCGGCTAAATGTTTCGCATCCGGTGCCTCAAGGTTTATGGAAAGCCGATCGGTAAACTGAAGGAAAGCCACAGACATCAAATCTGGCCACCTCTCCCAGCATCTTTAGTTTGCTATAGGCATCTAATTTCTTAATAACATAAGTCATCTTTTTTAGCTAATCCAAAGTACTCCAGCTGATTGCCTTTTTCGAGACGGAAAAATCGGGATCTTTAGTAATCACCGTAGCCTTATATCCAGATTTGTCAAGA
>JBHIAL010000349.1:0-1928 GCA_046758525.1 bacterium | reverse complement strand
GGGGAAACTCTGTCATACCAACAAAAACCTTCCCTCAAAAGGGCTTTTTTTTGACATTTCCCATTTTTTCGCTAAAATGCATCCAACCAAAAACTCACAAAGGAGGAACGCAATGAACAAGGCAGAATTAGTAGAGGAAGTAGCCGATCAGACAGGGCTAACAAAGAAAACATCTAGGGAAGCGGTTGATGCAATAACCTCAGCAATAACCGACTCCCTGGCCAGAGAAGAAAAAGTGACTTTAGTCGGTTTCGGTACTTTTCAGGTTATGAAAAGAAAAGCAAGGAGAGGAAGAAACCCTCAAACAGGGAGAGAATTACAGATCCCGGCGAAGAAGGTCCCAAAATTTAAAGCAGGAAGAAGTCTAAAAGAAGCTGTGGAGTAAAAATACCAAGGTGTGAAAAAAACATTATTCAGCCTCTAAACTCTTAAAAGAGGGGTATGTATGGAGGTGGTTTGAGAGCGAGAGGGTAAAGTAGGTTATTTTTGCTGGAGAAACAAAATTAGAGGGAATTTCCTCACTGTTACCTTATCTAAAGAAGGAAGACTTCTTGCTATCTTGAGGATATTTCTTTCTTCTCCTTCATAATTTTACATTAACCTCCATTCACCAAGTTTTTGGGACTCTATTCTAGCATCTTCATTTCCTCTGTCACCCTCCTATTTCTTATTCTTCAAATTCCAACCAGCAAAAAACTACTTTCAAAGCATTCTATAAGTTTTCGGGAAACTGGAGAGACTTGACGACTAGTTAATATATAATATAATTAATAAAATTCGAAATATCTAAACCATGTTGGAGGTGAAGATAATGAAAGAGAGTCCCATAGAAAAGAAGGTCTACCAGTTACATTCTGAGCTCTGCAAGACGTTATCACATCCTAAGCGACTTGAAATTCTCAATCATCTGAGAGATGGTGAGAAATCAGCAGGTGAACTAGTTTCTTTGATTGGCTCTAGTAAAGCCAACCTCTCTCAGCATCTGGCAGTTCTCAGACAGAGGAGAATTGTTAGTACCAGAAGGGAAGGGGTCAACATTTTTTATCGGATAGCCAATCCCAAGATAATCAAAGCCTGCGATATTATAAGGGAGGTGCTATTTGAGCAATTGGTGGAGGACGATCAGATGCGCCAGGCCATGGAAAGTAGTCTGCCAATCACCAACAATTGCTAAGTCTAAATCTGCAAAACACAGCATTTTCCCAGTAGCCAAAAATTGGAGGAGATGAATGGAGAATAAAATGGAGCAAATAACCATTATTATCAACAGCGGACCTTATGGAACTGAGAGTCCTTACGATGCTCTTCGCCTTGCCGTAACTCTGAATAAAGATGAGGTTAGGGTTAATGTCTTTCTCCTCGCCGACGGTGTTTGGGCAGGACAAGCCGGCCAGAGTGTGCCCCAAGGATACTACAATATTGAGAGGATGCTCCAGATGCTCTTATCTTCAGGGTCTAAGGTGAAGGCCTGCGGAACCTGTATGACAGCAAGGGGATTGGATGAGGGAAAGTTAATAAAAGGAGTAGAGAAAGCCACCATGGCGGATCTTGCCCAATGGGTAAGGAAGAGCAAAAAAGTGCTTTGCTTCTGAAATAAGATGAAGGATAAAAGGATGTTACCTCGCCCTTCTATTTTTCAATGGGGCAGAAATAGTGGATAGAATAGTTGGGATGGAGCCCAAGAAGGCTATAGAGGATAAAATTGAAGTGTAGATATCATCCTGATAGGGAGGCTTTTCTTACATGCCAGAAATACAGTTACGGGTATTGCGAGGAATGCTGCAGGTGCAGTAATCCTAAATCTCCCTGTGGGTTTAGGACTAACTGCCCCATCTGGCAGTTCTGTGGACCGAGGAGAGAGAAGGTACCGGTTGATCTTTAGAGCACCGAATTTGCAGAGAGATGAAAGACATGAGCTGGGAGGTATT
>JBHIAL010000348.1:0-1950 GCA_046758525.1 bacterium | reverse complement strand
AATTTTGACATTTTTTTTCTGGTGTGGTATTATACTCCAAGTTATACGGAGAAGGCACAAATGGGCTGGTTTGAGAGAACTTATAACAGGATAAAAAGGGGAAAGAAGAAAATAGACATTCCTCATGGGCTCTGGACCAACTGTACCAATTGCTCGGAAATCATTTACAACAAGAACCTGGAAGATAACCTTAAGGTCTGTCCCAAATGCGGATTTCACTTCTACCTGGGAGCAAGGAAAAGGATCGAGGTTACCCTGGATAAAGATAGTTTCATCGAATACGATTCGAAGATAAATTCCGATAATCCGCTTAAGTTTCCGGGGTATGAAGAGAAATTAAGTAAAGGCGAAAAAGCCACTGGCCTGGATGAGGCTGCTCTGATTGGAGAGGGAAAAATCGGAGGGAGATCCATAGCAGTAGGAGTTACTGATTTTGGCTTCATGGGAGGGAGCATGGGTTCGGTGGTGGGGGAAAGAATAACTCTCACCATAGAGAAAGCTATGGAAAAAAAATACCCGCTCCTAATTATCTCCGGTTCAGGAGGCGGAGCTAGAATGCAAGAGGGGGTTATCTCTTTGATGCAAATGGCCAAGACCAGTGCCGCCATAGCTGAGCTCAAAAGACTGGGACTGCTCTATATATCTTTGCTTACTCATCCGACCATGGGAGGGGTAATGGCAAGTTTTGCCAGTCGGGGAGATATCGTCCTCGCTGAACCCGGAGCTCTTTTAGGATTTGCCGGGCCTCGGGTAATAAAGCAAACCATCAAACAGCAAATTCCTAAAGGTTTTCAGCAGTCCGAATCACTGCTTAAACACGGGGTCATCGATTTAGTGGTGGAGAGAAGTAAAGTTAGATCCACCTTGATGAGAATTCTGGATCTGGTTCTTTCTTAAAGTTTACATGCACGGGAGGAAGTCAACAAAACTGATGCTCAAGGAGGTAAAAGATGGAAAAGCCGGTCATAGATGAGGAACTGTGTACAGGATGTGAGATCTGTATTGATGAATGTCCCAATAATGCTTTGGAGATGGTGAATGACGTTGCTAAATTAGTTAGACCGGAAGACTGTGATGGCAAAGGGGAGTGTGCAGAGGCTTGTCCGGCAGAGGCTATCACTATGGAAGAGGAATAATCCAATACAGGCCAGGCTGTCCATGTTGAGTAAGGTCCGAGCCTGGCCTGATTTTATGTGAGAAAGACCCAAAAAGGATAAAGAAAATTTTGAGGAAAGGGAGAGTGAAAAGAAGGAAAAGTCGACCAGTAAAGGTTGGCAGGTTAAAGATTGGTGGTGGCAGCCCGGTGGTGGTGCAGGGAATGACCAAAACCAAAACCGAGGACGTTCCAGCAACAGTTGCCCAGGTAAAAAAACTCACCCAGGCTGGGGCAAAGATAGTGAGGATAGCTCTTCCCAATATGGTAGCTACCAAGGCCCTTTCTAAAATCAGGACCGAGGTGAATACTCCTCTGGTAGCTGATGTTCATTTTAATTATAAACTTGCCCTAGAAGCTATTGACCGAGGGATAGATAAAGTAAGAGTCAATCCCGGAAATATGGGCAAAAAAGAAATACTAAAGATAGCCGAAAAGGCTAAAAAAAAGGGAATTTCTCTTAGGGTGGGGATAAACTCAGGATCTTTAGAAAGAGGACTTCTAAAGGATCATTTTTTTAAAGGAAAGGTAAAGAAGGGTAAGGAAGAAAGATATCGGACCTTCGTAGCTGAGGCTATGGTAAAAAGTGCCTTGAATACTGTAAGACTCTTAGAAAAAGTGGACTTTTCAGATATCGTTGTCTCTCTTAAAGCTAACGATGTCCTTACCACTATCCTTTCTTATCAGCTCATATCGGATAAGATTCCTTACCCTCTCCATTTAGGCATAACCGCTCCCGGCCCTCCTCCTGAAGGCATTATAAAATCATCCATAGGCATAGGGACTCTTCTTTTCCA
>JBHIAL010000347.1:0-1953 GCA_046758525.1 bacterium | reverse complement strand
ATACTGGTGTCTCCAGATCGGCGAGAATTTCTCGATAGACCGGGATCAAATTCCCCTTTTTAGATAACTTTTTAAATTCTTCTTCTTGAGGGTAATACAATTTCATCCTTTAAAGAGGTTCCTTTTCCTAGAACAGGAGGATTTCCCTTGTGACTCCTCTAACTTTCCTTTACTTCAGGTAGCGACTTTAGTGCTTCTTCGATTTTTGCCTGGGGGTATGCGTAGTCCTTCAACTTGCCTTCAAAATAGGCCTGGTAGGCGCCTAGGTCAAAGAAACCGTGACCAGAGTGATTGAAGACGATGACTTTACCCGGTTTAGCATCTTTGGCTTCGTCGATTACCGCCTTGGTAGCATGAGCAGTTTCCGGGGCCGGCAGGAATCCCTCTGTTTGAGCAAATAACAAAGCTGCCTCGAACGCCTCACGTTGATGATAGGCTCTGGCTTCAACCAGTCCCAGATTCACCAGATGGCAAAGAATTGGAGCATCACCATGATAACGTAGTCCACCTGCATGAATGGGTGGAGGAACAAAGGTATGGCCTAGGGTGAACATCCTGAGCAAAGGTGTAGTACAAGCAGTGTCCCCAAAATCATATTTATATGGACCTCTGGTAAGGGTGGGGCAGGCCTTAGGTTCTGCCGCCACAAATCTTATCTCATCGCCGGAAAGCTTTCGGGGAAAGAAAGGAAGGAAAAGGCCGGAGAAGTTACTTCCTCCGCCTACACAGCCAATCATCACGTCTGGTTTTTCTCCAATTTTTTCCAGTTGCTTTTCCGTCTCCAAACCTACAATTGTTTGATGCAGTAAGACATGGTTTAGGACGCTACCCAAAGAGTATTTGGTGTCATCATGAGTAGCTGCATCCTCCACCGCTTCTGAGATGGCTATTCCCAGACTACCCAGGCACTCTGGATCTTCCTTTAAGATTTTTCTGCCGAAGTTTGTCCTGTTAGAGGGGGAACGAAACATCTCTGCTCCCCAGCTTTGAGCCAGGAGTCTGCGGTAAGGCTTCTGCTCATAGCTTATCCTCACCATATAGATGGTACAGTCCAGTCCGAACATTTTGCAGCCGTAGGCCAGGGCGCTACCCCATTGACCGGCACCGGTCTCAGTGGCAAGCCTCTTCACCCCTTCCTTCTTGTTATAATAAGCTTGAGCAATAGCGGTATTGGGTTTGTGCGAACCAGGAGGTGAAAAAGATTCATTTTTGTAATAGATCCTGGCCGAAGTTCCCAGAGCTTCCTCCAGGCTGTAGGCTCTATATAAAGGGGTGGGACGATAAAGAGCGTAGACCCTTAATACCTCCTCGGGGATATCAATCCACCGTTGGGGAGACATTTCCTGTTCAATTAAAGCCATGGGAAAAATTGGCGAGAGATCCTCCGGCTTCACCGGTTCCTTGGTGGCCGGATGTACTACCGGGGGCAGCGGCTTGGGTAAATCTGCCAGCACATTGTACCAGGCTTTGGGTAACTCTTTCTCTTCCAGTATAATCTTTCTTTCGGGCATCGTAGTTCCTCCTTTCTGTTTTTTTCTTTCCTCTTTTCACTTCTCCTGACAGGCAATTCGTCTATACAAAAAACCGAGCGCGGAGCCCGGTTTTAAAGAAAAAAATCCACTCACCTCCTCTCGTCTCAAGCTTGTCTCGTCTTTAGGAACTTAGAAATTACTTACCGGATTGTACTTTTCCATGCCGGGAAAAGATTTCCGCTTTACCTCTTATCTTGATGGCAGATACATGTTCGGTAAACTGGCAGAACCAGACCTCACCCTCATCCAATTTCTCGGTATGATGAACTGTGGTCTCTTTTCCTCGAGTCAAGCCAATAATAGTTACCCCATTTTCTAGCGCTTTCACTACAATAAACTCAGCTTGCACTATCTCTTCCATTCTCCAACTCTTCGAGATACATTATAGTAGTTTTTTCTTTCCCGTCAACCCACCATAGAT
>JBHIAL010000346.1:0-1954 GCA_046758525.1 bacterium | reverse complement strand
GGAAAAATCGGGATCTTTAGTAATCACCGTAGCCTTATATCCAGATTTGTCAAGATCAACCATCTTCGTCTTTATTGACAACCTTTCAAGGCTCTGCTATGATACTGTTGGTTTACACGAGAAGAAAGTTAACGGAAAGAGAAGGAAAGAGTTACTTCAGAGAAGAAACTAAATCTTGAGGAGGAAAAAATGAAAAAAGCTACCATAGTCCTATTGGTGGTGATTTTGGGGGTTATGGGGATAGCAGGAGCTCGGGCTGATGAAATCTCAGACACTATAGAAAGAGCCAAGAAACTATACCAGGAGGGAAAATATTCTGAAGCCTCGAGCGAGCTCCAATTTGTAGTAGGTCAAATTCAGAATCTCCAGGCGGAACAGTTAAAGAAGCTATTACCTGACCCATTGCCGGGATGGACAGCCGAGGAAGCCAGCGGGTCGGCTGCCCCCATGGGACTTTTTGGTGGAGGTGTAAGCGCTAGCAAAACCTATCACAAAGAAGACACGGGGGAATCCGTAGAAATTCAAATCCTGACCGAGTCACCTCTGTTGCAGACAGTAATGATGTTTTTGACCAATCCTATGATGGCAGCCGGACAGCCTGATACTAAGCTAGTAAGAGTTAAAGGCGAGAAGGCTCTTGAAAAGTTCTCTGCTCAAGATAAGGAAGGCGAGCTCTCTCTCATCCTGGAGGGAAAGACTTTGATCACGGTGAAAGGATCAGAAATCACCGATAAGAATATCCTGTATAAGTATATGGAGAAGATGGATTTCGATGCTATAAAGAAAACAATTGCCGGATGAGGAGATAAAGAAGAACGACTGAGAAAACCGTCCCTTCCACTTATCAGAATAATGCATCTTCTTATGAAGAATGCCACACCTAATAGGCATTACTTAGAAGGTTCAAATTACCAATATGCACCCTTTTAAGGCCTTCTCTTTCAGCCGCCTTCTTACATTGTTCTGCATGAGATCTGGAGGTGGTGGGTAGATTATGCATATAAAACTGGGGATAAAAAGCTAACAGGGAATAAGGAATATCAGGATTCAAAGAGGAGATAAAGTGAGCAATGGCTGAAACTTCTTCCTCGTCCACGTAGCCAGGGATAAGTAAGGTGCTGGCAATGAGAAAAGAAGGATCAGGCCTTTTCTCTACCCACGAGGATAATTGAGCGAAATTCTCCAGGGTCCTTTTGTTGCTTGCTCCACAGAGAGCAATATTTAATTGCTCATGCCAAGTTTTTAGATCGAACTTAATACATCCTCCTGATATTAAAGATACCTTAGCCATTTTCTCTAAATAAGAAAAACTCATCGTCCCATTAGTCTCCCAACAGACACGCAGGATACGATCTTTATTCTTCTCTAGAGCTAAACGAGTGGCCTCCAGGGCATGAGGAAGCTGAGGAGTGGGATCACCACCAAAATAGCAAATACAAGCAGTTCGGCTGTCCACCGCGTTGGCTAATTGTCGGGCGCCTGTCCGTCTTTTCCTATTTAATCCGTCCCTCCAGTGCCAGTTCTGGCAAAAAAGACAATTAAAACTACAACCATGATAAAAGACGGCCAGATTCTTATAGCCATACTCAGGTCCTTCAGAATAAGAATAAGCAGGGTATCCGGCTTCTGTTCCTGCTGGACAGACCCAATCAGCCACGCAGTTGGTAGGAAGGTTATCGTAATACCAATCAAGATTCCCTTCATTTTTACTTCCCCCAAAAAGTTTTCCCTCTTGATTTTGCCTTAATCCGCAGTATCCTCTTTTCCCCAGAGGAATTATACAATCATTCACGCACCTTCGGCAGGCTATTCCGGTAGGATCCTGCGGTGGATCCCTAGGAAGGTCAAACTCATCCCGGCTGCTATAATGGGCTTTCTTAATGTAGGGAAGAACCTCTTCAAAATCTTTCCTGATGCAATCCCCACAAATGCCCAAACTCTCGGCAATCAACCA
>JBHIAL010000345.1:0-1962 GCA_046758525.1 bacterium | reverse complement strand
AAAATATCTTCGATTCGCTGATGAATTTGAACAGGAATTTGTCACTCAGGGGGAAAATGAAAACAGAGAGGTAAAGGAGACTCTAGATCTTGGCTGGAAGCTTTTGAGGATGATTCCTAGCCCGGAATTAAAAAGAGTGAGGGATGAGTATATAGAAAAATACGGCAATCGAGACTCCGAGGAAGAATGAGGTTCTAACTTGCCTGAAATTCTGCAGGTCAGTCCCACCAGGATGGAGCTTCTAAAACAGAGACAAAGACTAGTCATGGCTCGAAGAGCCCATGACCTTTTAGAAGACAAAAGAGATGAGTTAATCCAAAGGTTCCTTCCCTTGGTTAAAGAAGTACGAAAGCTGCGAGATACTGTTAGGCAAGAGCTGGAAAGGATTTATGCCGATTTTCAGATCTCCAAGATGCTCAGCTCCGAAAAAGAGATAGAAGAAGCTCTTATGTGGACCGAGATGCGAATAGATGTGGAAATCTCAGGTTATACTCCCATGAAAGCCCCTCAATACCAATTAATAGCCGAGGGAGAACCCTTATGTTACGGTTTTTATGGGACTAACTGGAAGCTAGATCTTGCTTTGAGATCGTTTTTAAATCTGATTCCCTCGCTGCTTCATCTGGCTGAGAAGGAGAATGAGGTTCAGAGGCTAGCTAAAGAAATAGAGCGAACTAGAAGAAGGGTAAATGCCCTCGAGTATATCTTCATCCCCAGTGTAGAACAGACGGTAAAGTACATCACCATGAAGCTCGAAGAACGGGAAAGAGCACATATCATTAACCTTATGAAGATAAAGGAAATGATGGAAAGAAGTTCAGTTTCTTAAGGGAGTCCCCTGGCCAAGGAGCTCCTTTTTTATGAGTCTGGCAGCCTGCTCTGCCGCTCCAAAACCTCCCATTCTTTCCTTACCCATTTTTACTATCTCCCTCAATTGCCTTGGCTTCTTAAGAAGAGAACAAACCTTATCAGCCACCGCCTTCCCGTTTCTATCCACTATAGATATAGCTCCTCCTAAAAGAGTTCGCTGGATGCGTAAAAACTTCTCCGTAACTTGCGGACCCTTCCCGGGGAAACTCACCACCGGCTTTCCCAGGCCAACCGCCTGCTCGTTACCCATGCCTGATAGACCAATAATTACCTGTGAGCGGTTCAGTAGGTCACCAAATTTTCCGCCAATTATTTTGACAATCGGCCCCTTAGGAGAGACCAAATAGGCAATTAGGCCACTTTCTTGCCGGGAGGAGTCAATCTTGGTTATCTTCCATTCACCGTTCCTGGAAGCTACTGAGGCCAGTTTTTCTAAACTAAGGGAGGTCGGGAAGGCAAAAAGAAAATGAACCCTGCCTGAAAAAGAAGCTCTTTTCTCAATTGAGATCACGGCATCTAAAATAATGGGAAAATTATCATAAGCATCCCTTTTACTACCAGGAAGAATCCCGACCACGTATCCATTCTTTTCTATCCCAAAATCCTCACCGGTTATCTTTAAGCAGTCCATCATTACATTGCCCACATAGGTAGCCCTAACCCCAAAATCTTGAAGGGAGCTGGTTGTGAGTTTATCTCGGGGAAGAACCAGTTGACAACCCCTTTTAATCAACCACTTTTCTATTCTGTGATGTTCTTTTAGTCCTTTAGTATAATCTGATTTTGCCGTGGGTAGAAAAATTATGGGTTTTTTGACAAAAAGAGAAGAAAGCAAAATTAGAAAGACATCGCCTACACATACCACCATGTCAACAAGATCTCGCTCGGCTCTCAAAACCCTTATCTCTTCCTTGAACCATCCCAGCCAGCCTGAAATTATATCCCTGGCTAAATAAAGCGGATTAACCCCTACAAAACCACCACTGGGGGTTGGTTTACGAGGCCCCAGAATTAATATCCTCAGTGGCTCATAAGCCTTGCCCTCTCCCACCAGAGGCAGAGCTTTAATTTCTATCTCAGGTACTTCATGGG
>JBHIAL010000344.1:0-1963 GCA_046758525.1 bacterium | reverse complement strand
AAGGTGACCACGGGAAGGTTTTAAGGGAAAGACCTTTATCATTATTTCACTTGATCCTAAGAGATTATTGATACTGCAAAGTTCGTGCTCGAGTCTCTTATAATCCATCCTATAACTCTTTTAATTTATAAACCGGAACACTTGCCAGGGCCGTGACCTTTTTCTCCAGAAAAATGGTAGTTTGCTGGTCCCGGTCTTTTTTCTTTATCCATATTTTTCTTTCTTCTGCTCCTACTAAGGAATCACCACTCTGAGTTAAAGCCTCCAGTGGACGATCGGAAGTCATCAAAGGTTCCTGGGGGTTTTCTACCTGGTAAATCTCGCGTCCGGTGGAAAAAACGAGCTTTCCTCCCACCAGAGCTAAGCCAGTGATGCGCTTTCTTCGAAATTTCCCACGCTCAAGATCAAGGATTTTCCTGGGCTTACTTAAATTTTCATACCAGGCATAGATGCCGTCCTCGGTGGCAAAAGCTATGCCATACATACTTCCTAGTCTATCACTGATCTTTTTACTTATTTTTTCTGTGGGTTTAAGGTGGGTTATTTTTTCTCCAAAGATAGTCTGTTCCGGCCAAAGAAGATCGCTAAGCCAGAGATGATTAGTAGCCAAAATTTTTCCCTCTTTGATCTGCTCCACCAGAGGTTTTGGGCTATTTCGACTGAGTTTATTAATTTCAGTCAGTATCTCCTCGAGCCACCCCCATTCTTCCCCTAATACTTTCACTTCTTCGTGAGCGAGGGTTCCGGATAGAGCATCGTAAAATGCTTTCTTTATATAATCAGCTTTTTCTTCCAGGTCGGACTTTATTTTCCGGTAGAGAAAATCAGAGGCAAGATAGGGATTACCATGATGCTGCCTTTTTATCCAGGAGGCATCAAAGATCCCGGAATAAGGCGCGGTAAGTCTAAAGGCCTGGAGGATCTCCCGGTACCCGGGAAGCTCATCGTTGGAGACTTCCGATTTGGCTTGAGAGACGGCGGTAAGCCCAAAAGCTAAGGCTTTAAAAGCCTTGAAAGATCTGGTAGTGGCAGGGACAACATAGGCGCAAACGTCTCCCAAGGTGGTGGCTTTTCCTTCAGATAAACACCCCTGACACATAGCAGGGATATCGTCTCTCACCGTGCTTTTTCTCCCGCTGGGTGACCTGTCACAGTAGTCCAGGCTTCTTTTGAGGTATAAATCAGCCATGAGGCCATCGAGGGAAAGTTTGGTCTTTTTCATTTGCTGCCATATGCGGATGATTTTATCAGTGGAATCCTCAAGCTCAGGTGATATGACCCGGGGAGTGGTATCCTGCTGTTGAATTTCTATCAAATCTGTAGTTCCGGGAGGAAAGTTATCTACGTTTAAAATGAGGTGAGATCTATCTAGATAGGCCGGATCAAAGGGGAAAGTTCCTCCGTAGTCTTTAGTTAAATTTGCCGTGGCTAGTCCAATATGATATCCGTCAATTCCGAAAAAGAACCGACCACTTTTCTCCGGAAGACTGATGTATCCATCGAGAATACTCAGGGCCTGATTTTGGGTAATCTGAGGGACACGATTTATTTCATCAAGGATAGTTAAAGGATTTTTAATCGATTCGGCTAATTCCAGAGCCTGGTGGGTATCTCCCTTACCAGAGGCCAATATTTCCAGATTGAGAGAAGTATAAATATCTCTGGTTTTAAGATCAGGATGAGCCCTGATAAAGGTGCCTCTTCCTCCAAAAAGACTGTTATTAATGTCAACGAGAAGTTGAGTCTTTCCCTCTCCTTTTTCTCCCACCACCAGGATATTTAGCCCGGAGATAATGGCCGCGGTGATAACGTCCCAGATGATGAGAGAAACTCCCCTTAGTCGACAAACATCGGTAGAGTTTTTGTAAACTCTAGCTTGAGGAAGCTCCTTTATTTCTTTTATTAAGTTAGCCCACATTTTGCTATTCCACTCTATTTTAGGACATTTGGGCTTCCTGTCAAG
>JBHIAL010000343.1:0-1972 GCA_046758525.1 bacterium | reverse complement strand
TTTTTATTCTTAACCCAAAAATTGGATAGAATAGCTTCATAGAAGGTCTTTGCCTTTTTTAATTTATCCAACTTCTCTTCTCTTTTTTTGCTATTTTGTGCTTGGTGATAGTAAGAAGTGGCTAGTCGAAACTTTTTCTGTGTCTTCTTGTTAATCTGGGCCTGGAAAATAAATGCTGCTAGGAGGCAAACAATTACCGCAGCTACCAATAAGGCATAAAGAATGATTCTTTTCCTGCTCATTTTTGCCCTAATCAAAGACCACATCTGCTTTAAATAATCATCCATCTAATGAACTCCTCTTATTATTCTTAGTCTGCCCCGTGCTCCCATTTCTTTCTCCTTTATGATTATCCCGCCTCGGATAAAGGGTATCTTCCGAACAAACTCTAAGCCTTTTTGGATGCTTGCCTCATCCTTTACCAGGTTACCAACGGCGGTAGCAACTGCATCGGCTAAAGCAGTGAAAGGAGAAAGAATAACTACTGCATCTGCCGCTCCTAAGCTCTGGGAGTGTCCAAAAGTTCCCGCCGAACAGCAGATACCTAAAGGAGTATCCTGAGGTTCAATCTGGAGGGCGATACTTTTTGAGAGCGGCGAATCTCCAGCATAGATTCCTACTATTCTTCTTTTCTTCACTTTCATGAATATGTCCCCTCCATTTTCTACTATAACCTGATTACAATAGTTCAAAAGCTCCTTCCCCACAAACTCCGCTATCGCCCCGGCCACAGCAGCCATTGGCCCTACTCCTGCTTTACGGCCTGCCTCGGCCATAGTTCTCACAATAGGTGGCATCTCCTCTTCAAGTGGAAAAGGTTTAAAGGTAGTTCTGAAGATGGGATTTCGATAGATATACTGTTCTATATCCTTCCGACACCAGACCAATGCCTCTTCAGTCTGTTTGGGCAGTTTCCTGCTAGCCAAAACGAAAAGATTACTTTCCTTAATCTCTACTTGAAAGGAAAACAGATCCCTTGGTGCGATTAATTCTCTGTACACGAGTCCTTTCTTCACTTTAGCTGCCTGATGCTTTTGCTACCCGGCCTAATTAACATTACTCCTTTTTTACAGAGAGGACATCTAGCTTGAGAATAAGTCTCTATTTTCAAATTTAACAAACTCTTTGGCTGAATTTTGATCTTTCTTTTAGTCATAAAGGCTATTTTATTGTAGCTTCGGTTAATTAAACACCCTACTCCCACCACTTCTCCTTTACTTTCTTCTGCCACCTTTATGATCTCCTTGACCGAGCCGCCCGTAGTAATCACACCCTCCACTACCACTACCTTTTCTTCTGGATTTATTCTAAATCCTCTTCGCAAGATGAAATTTCCCTTATCTTTCTCAGCAAAGATAGCTCGTGCTTTTAACACTTCAGCCACCTTTTGACCTACCACAATTCCTCCTATAGCCGGACTTATGACTACCTGAACACCTTTATTCCTGAAAAATTGGGCTAAAGATGCACATAACCTGGTGGCCAACCAAGGATATTGAAGGACCAGGGCAGCTTGAAGATATTTTGCGCTGTGTAAACCTGAGGAAAGTTCAAAATGGCCTTCTAACAAAGCCCTCTTTTCCTTAAATATAGCCATGACCTCTTTTTTATTCAAACAATTTTATCCTTTCTGGACATCTTGTCTTCACTCAGGTAGTTCCATACCTACTGCTTTCTTTATCAGATTTTTAAGTCTTTTCTCGGCCACTCCGGAAAATTCTCTGGTAAAATCCGGCACTATAGTGATGGTCAGAGAAGTTTTTTGTTCGCTCATCTCCTCGATTACTTCCAGGCAGTTAGCAGCTAAGGATTCAGAAACAAAAATGACCTCATAACCCTCCCGAGACATCTTCTGAAGAACTGTTCCCGCCTCTTCAGATGTCTGGCAAATTACAGCGTCTACCCCTATCCCAGAAAAAGGAAGAGAGGTTTGTTTATCAGCAATGATTGCTATCTTAGACATAGAGTAACC
>JBHIAL010000342.1:0-1986 GCA_046758525.1 bacterium | reverse complement strand
CTACACTATGTGCCGGACTTTCAAGGAAACCCGGCTTTACCCCGGGGGATTTGCCGAGTACGTTCGTGTCCCTGCCCCTAATGTAAGAACCGACGTTCTCAAGCTTCCGGATGAGGTTTCTTTTGAAGAGGGAAGTCTAATTGAACCAATGGCTTGCTGCTTGAGAGGCATCAAGCGGGCAAATTTACAAATCGGCGACACTGTCCTCATTATGGGAGCTGGTTTCACAGGATTGGTTCATCTTCAATTAGTCAAGGTTTTAGGAGCAGGTTTAGTCATCGTCAGTGATTTTTTCGACTTCAAGCTCGAAAAAGCTAAAAAATTAGGGGCAGATGTGATCATCAATCCCGGTAAGGAAGACGCTCTGGAAAAAATTAAAGAGGTAAATGAAGCGCGAGCCCCCGACATAGTCGTGGTTACCCCGGGGAGTATCGAGGCTGTTAAAGAGGGAATTAGACTGGCAGGAAAAGGCACTACTCTTTATCAATATGGTCCAACTTCACCTGAAGCTACCCTTTCGATTGTTCCTCATCAATTCTTCTTTTCCGAGATTACTTTTGTCGCTAGCTATTCTTCTTCTCCTCTGGAAACCCGCACCATCCTTGAATATATCTACCAGAAGAGGGTTGATACGGATGAGTTAATCACCCATCACTTTGGTCTGGAGCAAATTGGCCAGGCGGTAAAGTTGACAGCAGAGGCTAAGCGCTCTTTAAAGGTCCTCGTCAAGATGGGAGAATAGTCTTTACTAGGAGGTAGCCGCAACCTTTAGGTTGCGCTGTCTTACGCAGGCTAAAGCGCAGGCTAAAGCCTGCGGCTACCGGCGGCTACCCAATTAAAGAAGGAAAAAATTAAAATGGTAAGAGAGATCACTTTGTTACCCGAGTTTACCCCCGGGTTTATTGAAATAAAAGATAAGATTCCTAAATTTCAATATAGAAAGTCATTAGCCGAAGAGTTAAGCCAAAGAGAGCTCACGAGGGAGAAATGTATAGATTTACTCAAATGTATGCTCCTCATCAGGAACCTCGAGGAAATGATTTGTGAGTTAAGGGAACACAAAGGTAGATACGGCCCTATGAAATATCTGTATATTGGGGCAACCCATGTCTCAATCGGTCAGGAAGCAGTTTCTACTGGTGCTATATCAGCTATCCTGCCGCATGATTATATCACCAGTCATCATCGTGGGCACGGAGACGCTTTAGCCAAAGGATACTTTGCTATCAAAAGTATGAGCGATGCGGCTTTGATTAACCTGATTAGAGAAGACGAAGAACTGGCAGACTTTTTAGGATTTGAAGTCAAGGACAAAACTCACGCCGAACTTGTTGAAGAGGCCCTGCGACTACACCTTTTTAGGGCTATAGCGGAGTTATTTGGCAAAGAAGCTGGCTACTGCAGGGGAAGAGGAGGATCGATGCATATTGCCGATTTTAGCAGGGGTCACCTGGGGGCAAATGCTATCGTGGGAGGAAGCATGGGTATGGCTGTTGGCTCTGGAATGGCCTCAAGATACTTTGAAGATAAAAGACTAACCCTATGTTTTGCCGGTGACGGGGCCTTTAACAATGGTATTGCTCATGAGACCATAAATATGGCTACTATGGCTCAGTTCACCAATGGATTAATGAGTAAAAAGTTTGGAATTCCTGTGATATTTGCTGCCGTTAACAATCAATACGGAATGACCGGACAGCAAAGAGGTGAGGTTACGGGAATAGAATTTTTGGCAGAGAGGAGCTTTGGGTATAATAAAGAAGGAATGCATGCTGAAATTATTAATGGAATGGATATCCTTGCTGTCAGAGATGCAACTAAAAGAGCAACCACGCTAGCCAGAAAAGGTCGGGGTCCCGTTTTTTTGGAATTTTGGTGTTATAGGTTTAAGGGACATAATGTCAAGGATAGGTTGGAAAGAAAAGAGGATGAAACCTACCGTGCCTTAAAAGAACTTGAGGCATGGACCAAAATAGATCCCCTCAA
>JBHIAL010000341.1:0-1996 GCA_046758525.1 bacterium | reverse complement strand
ATTCTTTTTTCCTCATCCAGGAAAAGAAAGATGTATCGGTAGGTGAACATAAGAAGCTGAATGAGTCTATCCGGTACCTTTATTTTTTGAAGAGCCTTGAGAGTCAAATTGAACCTTGTTGTCCCTATCATAGGAAATATAAGCAAGACAGCGCTGATCGCCCTTAAACTTATTAAAAGGCTGAGCCTAAGTCCCTGCCGGGAGATACTCAAAAAAGAGAGTCTCAATAAGGAGCTGCCGGGAACGGTCAGGGAGATCATAACAAAAAGTGCAAGAACAAAGAAAAGAACCCATCTTAGATGAACGAGGACAAAAGAGAAAGGAATTTTGGATAAAAAGACTAAAATGATGGCCAAGGCAAGTCCAAGAAAAGCCACTCGAAGATCCTGCAGAAGCACAATGGAGAAGATTAAGATAGAAATGGAAACTATTTTTACTCTTGGATCCCACGCATGCAAAGGTGATTTAAGATGGGTAAATTTATCAATCTCAGGTAGATGCATTCTTTCTCTTTCTTTCGGATCTTAATTTTAGGATGAGGATAAAAGAAGAAAGTCCGAAGATAAACCCTAGACCAGCAATGATTTTAAACCAAGGAGTGGTCTCTTTATGAGCCAGCCTTTTTGCCTCTGGTTTGGACACCGCAGCTTTCTCGGGCCCCTCTTTTTCTTTAACTTCTCCGGTTAGCTCAAATTGGGTCTCAGCCGTATGACCCATGGTGCCAGTGACTACAACCCTCCAGGCCCCCAGAGGTCCCCGAGGATGAAGAAAAAACCGGCCCTCCGTGTCAGTCTTACCCTCAATGAATAGACTTCCATCAGACCTGAAGACCTCCACCTTTACTTTTTTGGCCGGTGAGCCATCAGGAAAAAAGGCTTCTATTTGAACTGTTCCCTCTTCCTTCACCAGACAGTCTACCAGTATCTTGTGAGCCAGGGCCGCCCGGGCTATAAAAATTAGACCAACCATAGCTAAAATCAGAGCCAAAATCCTATTTCCTCCCATAAGAGACCTCCAGAATCTCCGGTTTTACCTTGAAAAGATAGGAGACAATAAAGCCAGTTATAATGGCCTCGATAGCTATTACAGGAGCATGAGCCAGGGCTGCATACTTGGCTACTCCAACAAATTCACTTCCTGTAGTTACTAAGACCAGTGCCAGAATAACCGTTCCCAAGAAAGCTCCAGAACCACCAGCCAGAGCTCCAAAAATGAATTCATCCCTCCTGAAATTAAATCTATTTCTTAGATTGAATAATTCATAGGCCAGAAAAGCCGGCGTCCCCATCATGATGGCATTGATTCCAATGGTCGTGATTCCACCATGCTGAAATAAAAAGAATTGCAGAACGAGACCAACAAAAATTGAGATAAAAGCAGCCGGTCCCAGAATTATCCCTACCAGACCATTCAGGATGAGATGGACACTGGTGGGGCCGAGAGGGACGTGGATTAGAGAAGCAACAAAGAAAGCAGATGTCATCACCGCTACCTTGGGCATATTATCCACCTTTATCTTCTTGATGCTAGCTGCTATAATACCGGCGGCGGCGGCATAGCCTGCCACCCAAACAGGGGCCGATAAAACACCATCTGAAATGTGCATAAGATTTTCCTCCTAAAACATCTAGGACAGGTCTTTCCCCGTGGTGGTCATAGTTAGCTTCCCATGCTTTACCCCCCGGGTGCTTATCAGTTTATCGGCCACAGTTTTAATTTTATCTACCGCTCCTTTAACTACCAGAACCTCAAGACAGTTATCTTCATCCATGTGTAAGTGCACAGTGGAGATTATCAAGCTGTGAAATTGATGTTGAAGATCAGTTAGAGTATCTGAAAGTCCCCGTGTATGATGGTTATAAACAATAGTAATTGTCCCTATCATTTCTTTTTTCTTTACCTTCCACTCTTCTTCCACCAGATGATCTCTGACGAGATCCCTGAGAGCTTCTGACCTATTAGTATATCCCTTCTTCAAAATTATCTCGTCGAAGCT
>JBHIAL010000340.1:0-2002 GCA_046758525.1 bacterium | reverse complement strand
AATGGGGGTGTTAACCTTAGGCATCGTCCATCCCCCCGGCTACCCACTCTATACCATCCTAGGTCATCTTTTTAGCCTCCTCCCTTTTGGTGATCCCGCCTTTAGGGTCAATCTTTTCAGTGCCCTATGGGGGTCCCTTTGTTTAGGAGTTGTGTTTCTAATCCTCAGAATGTTCTCCATAGGGCGAATCCATGCTGTTTTTGTGGCCTTGTTCCTCGGGTTTACGACCGTTTTTTGGTCAAAGACCGCTATTGCTGAAGTATATTCGTTTAATGGGTTTTTAATTGCTTGCATATGTTTCTGGATTCTCAGTTATAATAGGGACAAAAGGAAAAGCCAGCTCTACCTTATTTTTCTAACTACGGGGTTAGCCCTTTCCAATCATTACCCACTAGTTCTTCTCACAGGCGTCGGCCTCGTGTTTCTCCTGGATCGCCGTGATTTACATCCTTCAGATATTTTTAAGGGCTTGCTGTTTTTAGGGTTAGGACTGACCCCTTACCTTTATCTTTTTATCCGGGCACTAGACCCCGCGCTCCAGTACAACTTTGGAAAGCTCTCGGATTTTAGCATGGTCTTGTCCCACATATCGAGAAAGTACTACCTCAATGAGGCCGGTGGTACGCTATGGGATAAAGTCGTTCTTTCGTTTACGGTCCTGAAAGCAATTGTCACAGATTTCTTGTTCGCCAGTTTGGTTCTTTTTTTCGGAATAACAATAAGCTTTGTAGAAAAGTGGAAATACCGCACCCCACTGTTGATAGCAGCACTTTCACCCTCCCTTGGTGTGATACTGATGCTGACATTTCGAAGTGAAGATCAGTATAAGACGTTACTTTTAGACTATTTAATTCCAACCTTCATCTTTCTCGCCGTCTTCTTGTCGATCGGCTTAAAAACAATCATGAACCGGTATGTAAAAAACAAAGTGATTCAAATTTGCTTGCTTCTGGTCATGTTAATTACACAGGTTGGTTTTAATTTTAGTAGTTCGAGCCACCATAACGATAAGCTGGCGGGGATCTGGGGAAGTGAACTCCTTGATTCCCTCAAACCCGGATCAATTTTAATTCTTTGTGGCGGAGGGCAGTTTCAATTCCCCGTGTATTATCTTCAACTAATAAAAGGCGTACGCCGGGACGTCACTATATATGATCGTTATTCGGTTTTCACAAAGGATAATCTCTATGGACCCGAGCTTTTATTCCGGAGGGCGAGTGCAAGTGAATATAGAGCAAAGCGTGAGCGGCAACTAATACAAAACTCAATGCGCCCGATCTATTATACTTGTAAAGGTGTTCTTGATGAACAAAATATTAATTCGTCACTAACCCCATTTGTTTATCGTGCAGACAAAAGGCATTCCGAACCATCAGAGATCACACCGTTCAGTGTAAGCACTCCACTTTTAGAATCCCTGGTAAATGGTTATCCCAGGACAGAGCAGTGGTCAGATCAGCTGAGGGAAATTACATTCAGCCGTTTAATTACATACTATGGAGGTCATAACGGCTCTGATGTAAACAAAATTGTCGATTACTTTAAGAGAACCAAATTGTACTCAGATCCAGGGCTTATTCTTTCCATTGCAAATAACCTTTATTATTTTAAAAACTATGAGCTTGCCAAGCAATTTTATGAGCGTGCAGAGGAGCTTTCATTGCGGGCTTTTAGTTCGACAGATCTCGCCGTCTTCTGCGACGTTCTTGCAAAAGAAAGGAACTACGGGAAGGCACTTCCAATCTGCATGGAGCAGGAACAAGCCTCTACTCCATGTGAAGGCAACACTATAAAAACCCGACAAACAATCGCCGGGATCTATAAAGAGCAGAGAAATTGGAGAAAAGTCGCGGAGTATTCCAGGAAGATTATTCAGTGCCAGCCAAACCATAAAATTGCTCAAAGATATCTGAAATTGGCGGCGGAGAGGACGAAGTAGGATTCTATAAAGGCTCTCAGGAGTAACGGATGAAAATCTGTATAGTCCTCCCTGCTTATAATG
>JBHIAL010000339.1:0-2002 GCA_046758525.1 bacterium | reverse complement strand
ATTTGCGAGAGAATGGACTTACCCTGTACGGTTTTCTCACCCAGGAGGAGAGAGAATTTTTCGGCCTCCTTATCTCGATTTCTAAAATAGGTCCTAAGTCGGCTTTGCGCATGGTCTCTAAGATTTCGCCTTCCGAGTTCAAGAAGGCAATAATAAAGGGAGATCTAGCCACCTTGACTCATATTCCCGGCATAGGAGGTAAGACTGCCCAAAGGATAATTTTAGAATTGAAAGAAAGAGTCGAAGAAGAGGAAATAGTAAAGCCGGGTGGAGAAACCATAACCAAGGATACCCTATCTGCCCTGGTTTCCCTGGGATATAGCCGAAAAGAAGCTGAAAATGCGGTAAAAGAAGCTCTAAGATCAACTGGGGAATTACTAGATTTAGCCGGATTAATCAGGGAAGCTCTAAGGCATATATGATAAGAGTCAGGGATCAGAATTAATGGAAGAAATGATTTCTTACTTGCTGATGATTAAAATGGCATGCGGGTGTCTTCGGAAAGACACTACAGATCCAGCCTGGTGAGATTAAAGGGAAAATAATGGGAGAAAGGATCAGTACCCCTATTCTGCAGGAAGAAGAAAGTGGGTTTGAATTTATCGTTCGTCCCCGGAAAATGGTCGAGTTCGTTGGACAGAACAGAATAAAGGAAAACCTGGGGATTTTCATCCAGGCGGCAAAACAGCGAGGTGACGCTCTAGACCACACCCTCCTTTACGGACCTCCCGGCCTGGGAAAAACCACCCTGGCTTATATCATTGCCAACGAGATGGAAGGAGGAATTCAATCTATAAGTGGTTCGGCTATAGATCGTCCCGGTGATCTAGCCAAGATCCTTACCAATACCGAACTTCAGGATGGAGATGTCCTTTTCATAGATGAAATTCATCGCCTTCCTCCCCAGGTAGAGGAAGTCCTCTATTCTGCTATGGAGGACTTCAAAGTGGATATAATTTTAGGAAAAGGGGCTCGTACCAGATCTGTTAAACTACCTCTTCCCCGCTTTACTTTAGTGGGAGCAACCACCAGAGCCGGACTTCTTACCTCTCCTTTACGTAATAGATTCGGAGTAGTGAGCCGGCTGGATTTTTACGGAAGAGAGGATCTATACAAGATAGTCCTGCGCTCTTCGGCAATTTTAAAGATAGAGATTGAGCTAAAAGGCGCCCAAGAGATAGCCCGTCGATCTCGAGGTACCCCCAGAATCGCTAATCGGCTTCTTCGCCGGGTAAGAGATTATGCTCAGGTAAAGGGAGAGGGAATCATAACCGAAAAAATGGCCAATCAGGCTCTGGCTATGCTGGAGGTGGACGAAAAGGGCCTCGACAGCATGGATCGAAAGATTCTGGAGACCATCCTTTATAAGTTCAATGGAGGGCCGGTAGGACTGAAGACATTGGCCATGGCAGTAAATGAGGAGCATGAGACTATTGAGGAGGTCTACGAGCCTTATCTGGTTCAGGAAGGATTTATCAATCGCACCCCCAAGGGAAGAGTGGCCACCCACCTTCTCTATCAATATTTCAAAAAAAGAAAGCCGGAAGAAAGACAGACAGAGTTACCCTTATAGACCACGGGTCATTTTGCTAGATGTCGCTTTTGACGGCTTTTTCCTTTTATACCTAAGGATAATCCTGAAGGTTAAGAAATAAGTTACCAGTGCCATGCCAATAGCTAAAACGGAGCTTCCCGCTAAAAGCGATCTGCCTACGTTGAGCAGATTTCCCAACCTAAAAAGGCTCCAGGAAAAAGGCAAGGGAGTAGTTCTCAAAATTAGCTCACCAATTTTATATTCAAAGGCATATATAAACGGTGTGGTGAAAGGATTGGCAACGAAAGTACCCAGAATAGCGGAAAATTTATTTGCCCTTAAAAAGACGGCCGTAGGTAAGGAAAAGAGTATAGCAAATCCAAAGGTGGGAAGGATTCCCCAAAAAACGCCTATGGCCAGTCCTCGGGCTATTCTTTGCGGAGAATCATCGACTCGCACCAGTTTCTT
>JBHIAL010000338.1:0-2007 GCA_046758525.1 bacterium | reverse complement strand
AAACAATCCAAAGTCGATATACAGCGACGGAGGGGAAGAGTCCCGAGATATTCTTAAGCAAAGAGTGCATAACATAAAGCTCATTTTAGAGTATGACGGCACTTCTTATCATGGATGGCAAAAACAGCCCGGACTTTCTACGATCCAGACTACACTGGAAGACAGTCTTTTTTCTCTTTTTCGGGAAAGAATAGAAACAACGGCTGCTGGGAGGACTGACGCCGGGGTTCATGCCAAAGGTCAGGTAGTAAACTTCCTCACTCATGCCTCGATTTCTTCCACTTCCATCCAACCCGCTTTAAATAGTTATTTACCTAAAGATATAAGAGTTAAGAAGGCGCATCAGGTAGAGATGGACTTTCACGCCCAAAAATCTGCCCTAAGAAGAGTTTATGGGTACTTAATCTATAACAGCGGCTTTCTTTCTCCCTTCTATCGTAATTTCGTTTGGGGGGTTCCCTTCAATTTGGACCCAGACCTAATGAGACAAGCAGGTAAGTTCCTGGTAGGCGAACACGATTTTTCCTCGTTTCAAGGGAAGGGAAGTTCAACCTTCTCAACCCTTCGAGAAATAAAAAAACTGTCCATTTTTAAGAAGGGGAAATTTATTCTCATTTATATTGAGGCTAATAGTTTTCTCTATAAAATGGCTAGAAATATAGTAGGCACGCTAGTTGAGATAGGTAGGAAAAAGATTGCATCTGATGAGATGAAAAAGATTTTGGAGGCAAGGGATAGAAGGATGGCCGGCCCAACAGCTCCGCCAAAGGGTCTTTGTCTGGTGAGGGTAGAATACGGCAAGCATCGAGTGTGGTTGAAAGCTTGACACAGCCTCGATTTTTAGTAGAATCAGAGAGGTAGAGAGAAGTGAGGCTAAAATGATCTGTCAGGTTTGTGAGGAGAGAGAAGCTACGTTTCATTACAAGGAAATGATAAATGGAGTAGTGAAAGAGCTTCATTTATGTGAAATCTGCGCCAAAGAAAAAGGATTGAGTGAGACATTTTTTATACCCAGTTTTTCTCTACCTAACCTTATGGCAGGCTTAACGGGGCTTGAAGTCCCACTTTCTGAAGGGATTTCTGTCAGCTGTCCCCACTGTGGATTGAGTTATGAGGATATAAAGAAGAAAGGGAAAATAGGCTGTGGTTTATGTTATCAGGCGCTTAAGGAATATCTGACTCCCCTTCTAGAGAAAATTCAGGGTAAGGTTCGCCATTCCGGCAAGGTTCCCAGAAAGGGCAAAGTAGAAGACCAGAGGGAAAGACAGATCTATGAGTTGCACAAAGAGCTAGAAAAGTTAGTGAGAAAAGAGGAGTATGAAAGAGCGGCTGAACTGAGGGATGAAATTCGTAAGTTAAGGAAAGAGAAATGATTCTCCAGGAGATGGCTAATTCAATCAGTCAATGGTTGAGAGGAGATGGACCGGAGGCAGAAATTGTTTTTAGTTGTCGGGTTAGGCTGGCACGCAACCTAGAAGGTTTTACCTTTCCTCCTTGGGCTCACGATTCTGTATTGAGGGACGTTTCAGATAAAGTTCTGAATGCTGTAAATAAGTCTGATTATCTAAAGAATAGTCGTCTGATCAACATGAGCGAGCTTTCTTCCACCGAGAGGAGATTCCTTTTAGAAAGATACCTCATCAGCCCCGAGTTTAGTGCTGGAGGATCCCATAGATTTTTAGTTAGCGATAAAGGGGAGATGATCTCTTTGATGATAAATGAGGAGGATCATCTGCGTCTCCAGAGCATTCTTTCTGGACTCCAGTTAATGGAGGCCTGGCGATTGAGTGATAAAGTAGACGATGAGTTAGAGCGGAATTTAGATTATGCTTTCTCGCCTCAATGGGGTTACCTTACCTCCTGCCCAACCAATACCGGTACCGGAATGAGGGCTTCCTGTATGTTACATTTACCTGCTTTAGTAGCCACTCATAAGATCGATGAATTACTCAAGAACATCTCCAAGTTGGGTTTAGTAGCAAGAGGATTGTATGGGGAGGGGACTAA
>JBHIAL010000337.1:0-2010 GCA_046758525.1 bacterium | reverse complement strand
AATAGAAACTCACCTGGATTCCTTTTCTGGCGGAGCTTCAGCTACGCTGGCCGAGGGGGTTTTGAATTTGGCCTTTTTTTACTGGGGTCAGGGTGAGTGGCAGGAATTCTGGGATTCAACCAAGGGAACGCCGGATGATGCTGATGATACTCTCCCTGAAGCGGTAAAGATCACCATTAGCACTCAGGATGAGGAGGCTCATGAACCACCTTTAATTCTCTCCACCATAGTTTATCTTCCTGTGAGAGGATGACCTGATTTGGCCTGCCCCTTTACATTTATTTCAAAATGTGGTAGTATAAATTAAGAAGATAGTTTACATGAGGAGAAAAAAATGAGCATAAGTAAGGGGAAAAAGGACGAGTTAAAAGAGAAATTCAGCCATCACCCTAATGATACCGGTTCACCCGAGGTTCAGGTAGCCGTGCTTAGTGAGAGGATCGGTAATTTGACTGAACATCTAGCTGAACATAAAAAAGATCAAAGTTCCAAGAGGGGACTTGTTCAGTTGGTGATGCGACGACGAAAACTTCTCAATTATTTAAAGAGTGAGGATATTAAAAGATACCAGAATTTGATAAAAACACTGGGATTAAGAAGGTAACCAATGGAAGAAAATAACATCACCAGAATAGAGAGGAAAGTAGAGGGAAGGACATTAATTCTGGAAACAGGTAGAGTAGCCAAGAAAAGTAGCGGCGCGGTGCTGGTTCAATACGAAGATACCATAGTTCTGGCCGCTGCAGTGATCTCCCCCACCGTTCAGGAATATGAGGGATTCGCTCCTTTAATTGTAGATTATCGGGAGAAAGCTTATGCGGCGGGAAAGATTCCCGGGGGATTTTTCAAAAGAGAAGGAAGACCTTCTGATCAGGAGATACTTTCCAGTCGGTTGATAGATAGATCTATTCGCCCTTTTTTCCCCCAGGGATTCAGAAATGAAGTTCAAGTGATTGCTACAGTTCTCTCGGCCAGTGAGCCCAACCAGCCTGCGGTTCTCAGTATCATTGGAGCCTGCCTGGCCCTATCCGTGGCTGACTTTCCCTGTGTTCAACCTATTGGTGGAGTAAGAGTGGGCAGAATAAAAGGAAAATTTGTTATTAATCCTCGGGATGACCAGCTCAAAGAAAGTGAGCTCAATCTTGTGGTAGTAGCAGATAAAAAGGGACTGATTATGGTGGAGGGGGATGCCAAGGGGGTAAGAGAAGAAGTTGTTCTAGAGGCCTTCCAGGTGGCCCACTCCTACATTAAGAGAATAATTGAGATAGAGGAAGAATTCATCAGCCAGGCAAAAAAAGAGAAAAAGGAGTTCCCTCTTTATCAAATTGAAGAAGAGATTAGAAAGAAAGTAACAGATTTTGCTGAGGATAAGGTCAAAGCTATCGGGTCTGATTGGACCAACGACCAGAAAGATAGCTACCTTGAGAAAGTGAAAGAGGAAGTTTTGGACAAGTTTTTATCTAACTATCCGGAAAAAGAGAGAGATTTTCTAGATGTACTCGATGAGCTAAAAAAAAGGAAGATGAGGGAGCTTATCATTGAAGAGGGGAAAAGATGGGATCTTCGTGGAATTGATGAAGTAAGACCCATTGGCTGTGAGGTAGGGATACTTCCCCGTGTTCACGGATCGGGACTTTTTACCAGAGGAGAAACGCAATCTCTGGTGGTGACAACCTTGGGCACCTCTTCCGATGAGCAGATAATCGATGGACTGCACAAGGGCGAAATCTCCAAAACATTTATGTTTCATTATAATTTTCCCCCATTTTCTACGGGAGAGACCCGATTTTTGAGAGGCCCGGGGAGAAGAGAGATAGGACATGGTTTCCTGGCCGAAAGGGCTCTTCTGCCTGTTCTTCCTGATGAAAAATCCTTCCCCTATACCATAAGGCTGGTCTCCGACATTCTTGAGTCAAATGGCTCCTCTTCTATGGCCTCCGTTTGCGGAGGAAGTCTTTCTTTAATGGATGCCGGAGTTCCTATCTCCGAGCCGGTAGCCGGTGTGGGGAT
>JBHIAL010000336.1:0-2016 GCA_046758525.1 bacterium | reverse complement strand
CCCAACTTACTGATTTGCCCATAAAGGATGTGTGCCAAATCTTTGGTTTTAAATCCAAGCAGACCTATTACCATGCCAAGGGCGTTTTGGAAGAGATTGGTTCTGTTGGTCTTTTCCCAAGAAAGACCGGGCCGAAAAGAAATTACGTAATGAGCGAGGAGCTTGTAGCCAGGGCCATTGAACTTCGCTTCCACACTGACTGGAACATGTATGCCATCGGGGAAAAACTCAGAGAAGAAGGCTTCTCGGTTCGGGACCGCATGGTAGGGGAGATCTTCGAGAAATACCGGATCACGGTAAAAAAAACTCCAAAAAAGAGATCAGACGGAGATGCCGTCAATTCCTCACTCCGGAGAAAGTAGATGTCCTCAGTAAGAATAAGAAGGACGGGACAAATACAGTTGTGGTCACTCCTTCATCCATTCAGAAGGAGCTGGAAGAGAGGCTCAGGTCTGGTTTTGCTTCCCCTTATGTGGGGGGATTGTTTCTGGTTCCCTATCATCTTCAACTGGGAAGTTGGGAGATGCTGAGCACTTTATTGCCCGACAAGATTGGTGGTATCCCACCCCAAAAACTGGGCTTACAGGTTATACATCATTCCCTTTATGGGATAAAGGGGACAAGGGAGTTAGATGAGTTGAGGGAGTCCAGCTATGGTCTGCTCAGTGGTTTGCCATTCATCTGTAGCCCCGTGAGTGAGAATAGATTTTTCAATCAAATACCCACAGATCACTCGGAGCAGTTTCTGCTAGAGATGGGCAAGAGACAAAAACAGCTCGGTTATCTGAAAGGCAGGATTGTCAACACCGATGGCCACTCCATCCGCAGCTTCAGCCGGATGCATATGCCAAAGAGCTATCTGTCCAAGGAGAAGATATACGATAAGAGCATCAGGACCTTTTGGACACAAGACCAAGAGACCAAGAACCCCATATTCTTGAAGGCATCCTACAGCGGGACTACGGTGAGCATGGCTGTGCCTGATCTTATGGACAAAACCCTGGAGATCCTGAAAAACCCTTTCCTTTCAGCGATGGATAAAGAACATTTCGTGGGCACTCTACTCAGCCAATTAGATGAGAGGGGAATTAGAGTGATCCTGCCCATGCGCAATTCTGGTAAGAGGCTTAAAGAGATGGAGGCCATCGTCGTCTCACAATTTAGCCGAAGATTTGAGGGTCGAAGACTGGCCGATGTATTCACCTATCTCAAGGATTACCCTGATCCATTACGGTTCCTCGTTCTAAAGGTCAGAGAGGGTGGTGAGAGCAAATATGTGGGCTTCATCACCAACGATGTAAATACGACTCCCAGAGCCCTTCTCAAGATATACCGAAAAAGGTGGAGGATAGAGAATCTCTTCTCGGAATGTGATTTTCTTGGTTTCAATCTCCTTGTAAGCACCAACCTCAATGCCATCACAGCTAACCTGGCCTTGAAACTCATGGCCTTCAATTTAATGAGTGCCTTCCGCAACGATCTGGGCGGCGAATTCCTCTCAATGGCCCCTAGCCTAGTCCATCGGCACTTTCTAAAAAATGTGCAGGGTAAGGTAAAGCTGCATGGCGATTATATTAGAGTCGATGTTTTTGGGTTTGAACATCAGGATACAGTTAGGCCACTCTTAAACAACATTCAGACAAAGCTTTTGAAAAAGGGGCTTGATCCAAGGATACCTTGGCTAAATAACCATAGGATCTGTTTCAGATTCATGTAAATTTACGGGGAAAGAGTCCATCTAATTAGGACTGAAATATTGCTGAATGTCCATATATTGTATAGCTGCAAATCGCCCTAAATGTATAAGATACTGCTATAATTGGAAAGAATTGAAAAGCCCAAAAACTTTCCAGTGGTGGTAGTCTTTAGTCCAACCTACGTATCATCGATTCCGATCATGTATCGGAATATGCCTGTAGACCGGGACGCAATAAATGTTGAGATTATGGTAAATTTTCTATACTCGAAAGGAGCATGAAACGGTTTAGAAGGTGCGGTAGTCCGCATCAGGCAGAC
>JBHIAL010000335.1:0-2020 GCA_046758525.1 bacterium | reverse complement strand
AGGTCTTGGAGAATATTAAGAAAAGAAAGCCTCAAATTCCCGTCATTATTTATACGGGATATGGTTCGATAACCACCGCGGTAGAGGCTATGAGGAAAGGAGCCGCCGACTATCTTAATAAGCCATTTTCTCCCCATGAACTAAAATCAAGTATTAGAAAAGCACTAGAAGGGGCGGGGGGACACAATTCAAGGGTGTCCCCATTGTCTTCGGGAAGGTAAAGCTATGCACCAAGAAGAAAGCGTTGAACTTCGCCAATACTGGCAAGTTCTTTGGCGACACAAATGGATTGTTCTTCAGGCAGTAGTTGTCGTTTTGGTGGGGACTATGATTTTTACGTATCGACAACCAACCTTTTACAGAGCATCAAGCAAGGTTCTTGTTAATCCTCCTCCCTCTCTTTACCCCTACACCGTAGCCGCACAGATTTTAACCTCAAAGGGTCTACCTTTTACTTCCCAGGGTCTACCCTATTACATTAACTATCTGGAAAACTACAGGATCTGGATGACCAGTGGAACCATAAGGGACAAGATCGAGGAGCGAGTAAAGTCTCTCTATCCTCAATCAGAAGAAATCTCGTTCAGTATGAGTACCAGCGTAATCGAAAAGACCAGCATCTTCCATATCGGAATAGAGGCCGGTGACCCCGAGCTATGTAAAGTAGCAGCCAACGCCGCCGCTCAGGTCATGGTGGAAGAAAACCAGAAAATGTTCGCGACCGGTTTGGAAACGGCGAGCAAAATGATGGAAAGGCAGATCCAAACGCCCTTGGAAGAGTTGGATAAGATTCAGCCCCGCTCAGAGTCAAAAGGCATAGGTGCAACAAAAGATCGAGAACCAGAAAGTCAATTATGGCAGGCCGGTCAGCTCAACAACGTCCGCATTATGGATTATGCTAAAAGGGGGTATCCTATCAAACCTCCCAAAAAGCGAAATGCTCTGTTAGGACTCCTGGTGGGATTTATGTTAGGAGGCGGCCTAGCATTCTTACTAGCATACCTTGATACCTCCGTTCGGACCATTCAAGATGTAGAAAAATACTTTTCCTGGCCGGTTTTGGGCATCATTCCCCGATTTGATGACACACTTCCAGTAAAGACTTCTCGTTCAGAAATTGAACCGGTGGTAAGTGAACATCCAAAATCAGTCCTGGCTGAGGCCTACCGAACCCTAAGAACCAACATTCAACTGGCTAATTTGGATCGCCCACCTAGATCTTTGGTAGTGACTAGTGCCGGTCCCCTGGAAGGAAAATCAACCACTGCCCTTAATCTGGCAGTGGCTCTGGCTCATAAAGAAAGTAAGGTTCTTTTAGTTGACGCTGATCTGCGAAAATCCGTTATCCACAAGGCCCTGAAGCTAGATAACTCTACCGGATTAGCTGATTTAGTTCATAATCATGACAGCCTGGAGGCACCTGTTAAGCCATCTGATAGTGATTTAACTCTTAACCTTGGTGGTCTGGAAGCAGCCGTTAAGCGGCTTGATACTGTGGATAACCTATGGGTCTTAACCAGTGGCTCGAAGCCTTCCAACCCTTCTGAGCTTTTAGGATCGAGCCAGATGAGCTCATTGATAGAGCAAGCGAAAAAAGAATATGACTACCTGGTCTTTGACACCCCGCCTCTTATGTCCGTGAGCGATGGTGCTGTTTTATCTTCCCAGACTGATGCAATCCTGGTAGTTATCAGGCCCGGCAAATTAAAAAAAGAGGTGGCCCTGCGCACCAAGGAATTAGTTGAGCGAATTCAAACCCCTGTCCTGGGGGCCGTCCTTAACAACGTCGAGCCCAATCACAGCGATTACTATTACTACTATCGTTACTACCATTACTATGATAGTTCAGAAAGAAAAGAAAGAGTCCGCCGCAGGCGAAAAAGGAAAAAGAAGAGTTTGGTGGAGGTATTGCCAAAGCAGACCCAAATTAAAAAGTATACGTCTTTACTAAAGGCGAGGTTATGGATAAGAAAGAAGAATTTGTAAGTGTTGCGAAAGCAGACCCGAATTATTATTTATC
>JBHIAL010000334.1:0-2028 GCA_046758525.1 bacterium | reverse complement strand
ATTTTCTTTAGTCCTCACTTAGCCAAAGCGACTTCGATCCTAGGAGATCCTCTACCTCGCAGATTAGGGAATCAGTAAAACCCACCTTTATCGACTTTGACCTGATGATTGCTTCCCTCCCACCTCTATTGCTGAAATGGAGGTAAATATTATGTTTTCCCTTATGAGAACAAAGAATCTCCTTTAATCGAACCAGATTTTCCTTCTCCAACCTATCTTCCTTGAGGTTAATGTGGAGGTTATGGGTGACATCCTTAATCCTGGAGAAGGGAAATACCTCCTGGGCGATTACCTTGGGGGGAGTACTGGCAGTATCTAGTTTACCCTTAACCAGAACAAGACTTCCCTCTTTGATATTAGAGGCATATTCTTCATAGAGACTAGAAAACACAACTACCTCTATCTCAGATTCTAAATCCTCCAGGGTAAAGAAAACCATTCTCTCCCCTTTTCGATCCTTTTTCTGGATAATGGTAGTTATAACCCCCATAATCCTTATTTTTTCTCCATCCCTCATCCCGGATAGACCATAAATGGAGTTGGTCAGGTAACGAGTAATTTTTTTTCGATATTTGTCCAAGGGATGCCCACTTACATAGATACCCAGAAGCCCTTTTTCCCAGGCCAGTCTCCTTGCCTTGGGAGCCTCCTCTATCTCGGGAAATCTCTCCTTACCCAATGACTCCCCTCTTTTCTCCAGCGCCTCAAAGAATGACAACTGCCCTTTTTCCCTGTCCTGCTGAACCTGCGAGGCCTCCTCAGTCGCTTCATCTATTACAGCCAGGTTCTGGGACCGGTAACCGACCAGAGAATCAAAAGCTCCACACTTGACCAAACTCTCTATTATCCGTTTATTCACCGTCCTAAGATCCACTTTGGTGCAAAAGTCAAAAATGGAACTGAACTTACCCTCCTTCTCCCTGACTTTAAGAACGGATGAAATAGCTGTCTCCCCCACATTTTTTACCGCAGTAAGTCCAAAACGTATCTTATCCCCGCCTACCGTAAATTTGGCCCAGGATTGATTTATATCCGGCGGAAGCACCTCTATTCCCATTCTCCTGCATTCATTAACATAGGGGACGAGTTTATCTGTATTTTCCCTCTCCGAGGTAAGCAAAGCAGCCATAAATTCAAGAGGATAGTTAGCCTTAAGATAGGCTGTCTGATAAGAGATAAGAGCATAACCAGTAGAATGCGACTTATTAAAGCCGTACCCGGCAAAATGGGCCATTAGCTCAAAAATTCGTTTAGTCACCACCGGGTCAAGCCCTTTTCCTTTTGCCCCTTGCACGAATTTATCCCTCTGTTCATCCATTAATTTAGGAATCTTTTTGCCCATAGCTCTTCTTAGAATATCAGCCTCCCCCAGACTAAAACCAGCCAGTACATTGGCGATTCTCATTACCTGCTCCTGGTAAAGAATGACGCCGTAAGTCTCCTCTAGAATTGGCTTGAGCTTAGGATGTAGGTACCGAACCTTGCTTTGACCATGTTTTCTCTTAATGAAATCGTCCACCATTCGGCTATGCAGGGGCCCCGGTCTATATAGGGCAAGAATGGCAATGAGATCTTCAAATTTTTCCGGACGGAGTTTCTTGAGTAGATCCTGCATTCCTCTACTTTCTAACTGAAAGACCCCCAGTGTCTCTCCTGCTGATAGAAGCCGGTAGGTTTTCTCATTCTCAAGAGAAATTCGATCTAGATCAATCTCTTCTCCTCTCTGCTGCTTGATTATCTCTAGAGTATCCTGAATCACATTTAAGGTCTTAAGACCAAGAAAGTCCATCTTAAGTAAGCCAATAGCTTCCAGAGAATGCATCTCATACTGGGTAGTCATGTCATTCTTGGGGGTTCGATACAAGGGAGTGTAGTGGGTAAGTCTGTCCGGTGCTATTACTACTCCGGCAGCATGGGTGGAAGCATGACGCGTTAAACCTTCTATGCTCTGGGCGATTTCGAAAAGATTCTTTATATCTGGATCTTTTTTGATAAGCTCCTTTAACTCTATACTTTCCTCTATGGCTA
>JBHIAL010000333.1:0-2029 GCA_046758525.1 bacterium | reverse complement strand
ACACCTTACACGGGCGCCAACTTGAGGACCATTCAGGACTGGGTAATTAGACCTCAGTTGCGAAATATTCCAGGGGTTACGGACGTAAACACCATTGGTGGATACGAGAAACAATATCACGTAACTCCAGACCCTGAAAAATTGGTAGCCTATGGATTGTCTTTTCATAATGTTCTCCAAGCGCTTGCCATGAATAATGCCAATGTAGGTGCAGGTTATATAGAACACAGAGGAGAACAGTATTTGGTCAGAGCACCTGGACAAGTAGTGGATATTGAGGACATACAGCAGATTCTAATTGGTAATTACAAAGGGGTGCCAATTTATATCAAAGATGTGGCGAATGTCTTGCTGGGGAAGGAACTACGTACAGGCGCTGCCACTAAAAACGGGAAAGAGGTTGTTTTAGGTACAGTCTTCATGCTTATGGGTGAAAATAGCCGCGCGGTTTCCAAAAGGGTGGCCGATAGGATGGTTGAGGTAAACCAGACACTACCCAAAGGTGTAGTAGCCAGGACGATGTATAACCGTACCACTCTCGTTGATAAAACAATACATACCGTGAAAAAGAATCTGGTGGAAGGAGCCTTACTCGTCATTGCGATTTTGTTTCTCCTTTTGGGGAATATACGGGCAGCCTTAATTACAGCACTCGTTATACCGTTGTCTATGCTATTTACCATCACAGGGATGGTAAGCAACAAAGTAAGTGCAAACCTAATGAGCCTTGGAGCCTTAGACTTTGGTATTATAGTAGATGGCGCAGTTATTATTGTCGAAAACTGTATTCGTAGACTGTCAGAGGAACAACATAAGCTTGGGCGCATACTAACACGTGCAGAGCGGTTAGAAGTCGTTTTCGAGGCATCAAAAGAGGTGCGAAAAGCAACTATGTTCGGCGAGTTAATCATAATGATTGTATTCCTGCCTATTATCAGCATGACAGGGATCGAGGGGAAAATGTTTTACCCCATGGCATTTACAGTAATCGTTGCCCTAATCGGAGCAATGGCCCTTTCCCTAACCTTTGTTCCTGCCGCTGTGGCACTGTTCTTTTCAGGCAGGCTCTCCGAGAAGGAAAACGTACTCATTCGATGGGCTAAAAAGGCTTATGTTCCTGTTTTGAACATGGCCATGAATAACCAGGCATTTGTTATAACGGTAGTAATTGTACTTGTTGTTTTGAGTGGGCTTCTGCTAACGCGAATGGGAAGTGAATTCCTGCCGACCTTGGAGGAAGGAGATATGGCAATTCATGCCCTCCGCATTCCAGGCACGAGCCTATCACAGGCAATAGAGATGCAGTATGTCCTTGAGGAGAAGATAAAAGAATTTCCTGAAGTAAACAGCATTTTCTCGAAGATAGGAACGGCTGAGATTGCTACCGATCCTATGCCTCCAAGTGTGGCCGATACATTTGTAATACTCAAACCGAGGTCAGAGTGGCCAGACCCATATAAGCGATGGACTTCTTTAGTACAAGAGTTTGAGGAAGAACTAAAAACGGTTCCTGGGAACAAGTACGAATTTACTCAACCAATCGAGATGCGTTGCAACGAACTCATTGCCGGTGTCCGAAGCGATTTAGCAGTGAAGGTATTTGGCGATGACATGGCAACCCTACATGATACTGGTGAGAGAATAGCTGAGATTTTGGGGAAAGTCCATGGGGCATCGGACGTCAAAGTTGAGCAGGTAACAGGACTACCGATTCTGACCATCCAGATGAACCGCAAAGAAATGGCTAGGTACGGTCTTAATATTTTTGATGTACAGGAGATAATCGAGATTGCAATAGGAGGAAAGACTGCGGGTAAGGTCTTCGAGGGTGACAGAAGGTTTGAACTTGTTGTGCGCCTTCCCGACGAGATACGTAGTGATGTAGAGAAACTAAAGAGATTGCCAATTCCTTTACCAAATGTTGGAGATATGTCAGATACCGGCTTATTACCAACAACCTATTTAGCAGGGGGAAAAAGGCCAAGCTATATAACGCTTGGCTCTATTGCAAAATTTAACATAGAACCAG
>JBHIAL010000332.1:0-2029 GCA_046758525.1 bacterium | reverse complement strand
TTAATGGAAAAGGGGGTAATTCCACTAGCTCCAGAAGATTAAAGTAAAGTTTAAAGGAGGCAAAGTTGAGAGAGGTTAAGGCAGATGAGATTAAAAGGGTGGTGAAAAACTTATGCATGGATGCCAATTATTACCTACCTCAGGATGTGATAGATGCTCTAAAAAGAGGGCATCAGCAAGAAGAGTCACCTGTAGGTAGGGATATCCTGCAACAGATATTGAAAAATGTTGAAATTGCCGCTCAGCAAAAAGTTCCTTTGTGTCAGGATACTGGCGTTGCCGTTTTTTTCATGGATCTGGGGCAGGAGGTCAAAATTACAGGAGGAAACTTAGAAGATGCTATGAATGAAGGAGTAAGAGAAGGTTATGCTGAAGGATACTTGCGCAAATCTATGGTTACCGATCCTCTTTTTGAACGCACCAATACCAAAGATAACACTCCCTGCATAACACACATTCGGATTGTTCCTGGTGATAAGATAAAAATTGCTTTTGCTCCTAAGGGTGGGGGGGCGGAAAATATGAGTAGAGTTGCCATGCTCAAACCTGCAGATGGAGTGGAAGGAGTAAAAAATTTTGTCATTGAAACAGTAAAAAAAGCTGGTCCTAACCCCTGCCCCTCTGTAGTAGTGGGAGTGGGAATTGGTGGTGATTTTGAGAAGGCTCCTTATCTTGCAAAAAAAGCTCTTTTGAGAAAAATTGGTGAGCATAATCCTCACCCAAAATATGCCAGACTGGAAGATGAGCTTCTTGCAAAGATAAACAACCTCGGTATTGGCCCCCAGGGACTGGGGGGAAGATTTACGGCTCTTACAGTAAATATAGAGTGGTTTCCCTGTCATATTGCCTCTTTGCCGGTAGCAGTAAATGTGCAGTGCCATGCAGCAAGGCATAAGGAGGTAGAAATATAGGGGAGGTGCAAAGATAAATGAAAAGTGAAATTAGATTAGTCACTCCTTTATCCAATGAAGATGTGGAAAAGCTTAAGGTTGGGAATAAAGTTTTACTTAATGGAGTTATATATACCGCCCGCGATGCGGCGCACAAAAGATTGGTAGAAACACTTAAAAAAGGAGAAAAACTTCCTTTTAATCCCGAAGGGCAGGTAATTTACTATGTAGGTCCTGCTCCAGCCAGGCCAGGAAAAGTGATTGGCCCTGCAGGACCTACCACCAGCTACAGAATGGATCCTTATGCTATTTACCTCATGGAGGCAGGAATAAAAGGGATGATAGGAAAAGGCTCTCGTTCACAAAAAGTAAAGGACGCTATGAGAAAATACAGAGCTGTTTACTTTGCAGCTATTGGGGGAGCTGCTGCTCTTCTTTCCGGGCATATTAAAAAGGCAGAGGTTATTGCCTATGAAGATTTAGGCACAGAAGCTATCCGGAAGTTAGAAGTAGAAGATTTTCCGGTGATTGTGGTTAACGACGTAAAAGGAGGGGATTTGTACGAGGAGGGGGCAAGACTATACAGCAGGAGTTAGATTGAGAGAAACCATGAATATAAATAATGAGAAGAGATTAAAATTCATTAAAAAAGCTGAGGAGTTAAGCGGAGAGAAGGTACTTTCCTGTTATCAGTGTGGTAAATGTTCCGCAGGTTGCCCTGAGAGGTTGGATTGAGGGAACTTTCTCACTGGAACTGCTGCAAAACTACTTTCCCTCTGGTTAAAGATAACATAACGCCCCTTCTTGCCCCGGCCAGAATTTTGGCTAATGCTGAAAAGGAAGGTAGCAAATTAGCTACCATATGTGCTTTTTGTTACAATGTGCTGAAGAGGACTAATATACATCTAAGACCACGGCAAGGTATCAAGGGATAGGGTAAGAACTAGGGAGACCCAAAGCGTTTCCTGACGTGATGTTGGGGTATGTGATACCAGGCCTACAGACGGTAAGAAGGGTCTATATCCCAAAGTCAAAGGGAGGGAAGAGCCCCTTAGGTATACCCACAGTTGAGGACAAGGTCTATCCAAAACCCACCTTTTTACGGCCATAAACCCTTTATTCTTTCACTTCCTTTTACT
>JBHIAL010000331.1:0-2038 GCA_046758525.1 bacterium | reverse complement strand
CGTAAGGGTCTCTATCTCGAGGGTCAGAAGAGGCTAGATCCCCATGATCAACATCCAGATTCAACCTTATAGGAATTGGTAAATCACCGTGGTTAACTCTATCTAATAGATCCTTGGTTGAGTCAATAGTGCAGGCCATCTCCCGGGGTATGGACATAGGCTCAAAGATGAGGAATTTAAATCCCAGCTTTGCCCCAAAGCGAGCGAGCTTGCGCCAGGAATTGATAGCTTCTCGAACTAAGAATTTTCTTCGTTTCTTATCATTAAAATCCTCCACTGACATGATCCCAAAATGGCCCCCGGAGCCTCTTGCCCCTAAATCTACTGAGATCTTAAACCAGCGCTTAAACCAGTCAAGCCAGACCCTTCTCTGAAGCTCATCCGGATGCATGAGGTGATTAATGCGGGTAAAGGCACTGGTAAAAGTAGTATCTATCTTAATACCATACTTTGCTGCATTTTTCTTTATCTTCTCGACTTCTCGATCAATGACAATTCTTGGAAGAAAAGGATTGAGAAGATCAATTACAAATTGGACATATTTTAAACCCAGCTCCTTCCCCGCAATTCTCAGCCAGACCTCCGGCTCCGGAAATCGATTAAGCGCAAACCCCGCATTAATCCCCAATTTAAATTGGGTAGACAATAGCTAATACTCCTCCACTATGCTTCTTTATTAAGAACTCGGCTCACTGCTTTTTTCCAACCTGCATAGAGAGTTTCTCTTCTCTCATTATGCATCTGTGGCGTAAATGAAGCTTCCCGCTTCCAGAGGTGGGTAAGCTCTTCTTTATTCTTCCAGAAACCGGTGGTTAAACCAGCCAAAAGGGCTGCTCCCAGAGCTGTGGTCTCTAAAACCACCGGCCTTTCCACTGGGATACCCAAAATATCAGATTGAAACTGCATTAAAAAATCGTTCTTGGCCGCTCCCCCATCAACCCGCAGCTTCTTAAGCTTTAGCTTGGTATTATCTTCCATAGCCTCAAGGACATCGCGTGTCTGATAGGCGATGGATTCTAAGGTAGCTCGAATGATATGCTCTTTTTTTGTACCCCGGCTAATTCCCAAAATTGCCCCTCTGGCTGAGGAATCCCAGTAAGGAGCCCCTAATCCGGTAAAAGCAGGAATCATATATACACCGCCGGTATCCTTAACGCTGACAGCAGCTTTTTCCGTATCTTTTGTTTCTTTTATCAATCCTAATCCATCACGCAGCCACTGAACAGCAGCTCCGGCCATAAATACACTTCCTTCCAGAGCGTAAACGGGTTTTCCTTCACCATCACAGGCAAGAGTAGCCACTAATCCCCTAGAGGGAGTAACCGACTTTTTACCCAAATTAAGGAGTAGAAAACAGCCTGTTCCATAGGTATTTTTGGCCATACCAGGATTAAAGCCCATTTGGCCGAAAAGAGCTGCCTGCTGATCACCCAAAACAGCGGCAATAGGAATTCCTGGGCTTAGGGGACCATTTTTAGCTGTGTAACCGAAGATACTGCCGGAAGACTTGACCGAAGGAAGGATCTTGCGAGGAATCTGGAAAAGGTCCAAAAGTTCAGTATCCCACTCTAGCTTATGGATGTTAAAAAGCATGGTGCGGGAGGCGTTGGTATACTCAGTGACATGGGCAGCTCCCGCCGTAAGTTTCCACAACAACCAGCTATCCACTGTTCCAAAGACAATTTCCCCTTTCTCTGCTTTTTGCCTTGTTCCCGGTACCTTATCTAGAATCCACCCAATCTTGGTAGCCGAAAAGTAAGGATCGATTACCAGACCTGTCCTTTCTTTGATAAGATCCTCTAGTCCTTGTGAGATTAACTGGTCACAACGAGGAGCCGTCCGCCTACATTGCCAGACAATGGCTTTATACTGAGGCTCACTCGTATTCCTGTCCCAGATTAAGGTAGTTTCTCTTTGATTGGTAATACCAATAGCCTCGATTTTCGCGGGCTTGAGACCACTTTTGGTGAGAATTTCCTCGATCACAAATAGACAGCTCTGCCAGATTTCCTCTGGGTCATGTTCTACCCATCCGGGC
>JBHIAL010000330.1:0-2038 GCA_046758525.1 bacterium | reverse complement strand
GGGGAAGGATAAATATCAACACGGCCCCAAAAAAGGTTCTGGAGGCTTTACCAGGGATTGATTCTTCCCTGGTCAAAGCCCTAATCAACTATGGGGACAGCAAAAAGGGACCTTTTAATGAAATAGGGGAGATGAGGCAAAGATGATGCGATCCGAGGAAGTGGTGGCGGAAAGGAAGATAAAGGTAGTGGTGGACAGAGGTAGCTCCCCTATCAAGATCCAGTATTATCGGGAGCTTTGGGAAGATTAATTTAATGGGCAGATCTGCGGACAGAGAAGGCAACACAACGGTTTCTTAGTAAGGTAGGTATTTCTTGGGAAACTTTGCCACTATAGTATAATTGGGATCGACCACGTTTCCTACTCGCATGGTACCAACTTGTGAGAGCACCTGTAGGGCCTCCCACTTGTCAAATCCGTAATCGGAAGCCAACCATTTTATGAGTTCCACGTGAGCAATGCGGACAGCATCCATAAGCGGACGGGCACTACCAGCTACCATTATGTGAGTTACATTCTCTATCCGAGGCCACTGCGCAGTTTTGTTCTTAATCACTTCAAGTTTCAAGGTTACCTGAGCAGTTGTTTCCAGGGCAACTCCACAGATCTCTCCGTCTCCCTGAGCCGCATGAACATCCCCGAATGAAAGATACGCTCCTTCTACCCATATGGGCAGGTAAAGGATTGCGCCTTCCTTTGTCTCCACACAGTCCATGTTTCCACCGTACTCACCTGGAACAAGCGCTGTTTCCATACGACCAAATCGGGGAGCAACTCCAATGGAACCAATGAAAGGATAAAGAGGAATCTGAATCTTCTCTAGCTTGCTTTTAGAGAGTTTTAGGGTTCCCATTTGAGAGCCTAGATCAAGCTCCCACCGGTATTTGACTTCCGGCAGAGGCTCATTAAACAAAAGATCCCTTCCTGTACTCTCCCCGGTTAAGGAACCAAAGTGAGGCAAAAGAGAGGAGAAGGCGTATTCCCGGTTTAGAAGAATCTTTTTGATACTTATCTTCAACAGATCACCTGGCTGAGCTTCCTCAACCCGGATAGGTCCAACCAGAGGATTGGACTCTTGAAATGTAGTGACCTTGCTTTTCTGTTTTTGGTGTTCGGCCAATGGATTCCCGTAACGGTCAAATCCATGAGCGTCTACCGTTATGGCGGTGACTGAATCACCGCTTCTAATCCGCAATACCGGTTCGTTCGGACCAAAGGTGTACTGGTAAACTCTGGGTTCTAATTTATGGAGTTTGCCTTTTTGTTGAGTAGAAGTCATATGAACCTCCTACCTGAAGAATTTATTCTTATGGTAGCTAAAAAGCGGTATGTGTCAAAAAGAGCCTCACAGGACTTGGGTGAGGGTTGACTAATAACCCTCTTTTGTTAAATTAAATCTTGGGGGCAGAGACCTCGTAGAGAATAACGGGCATTTGCGGATGAAAGTCAGCAGCGCATCTTGCCTTTTAAGGCAGTTTAGTCGTTCCGCCTTGAGGCTCTGCTCCGTTTTAATTATGCCCTAGTTGTTGTCTTCTGCGGTATATAATGGAATTAGGTAGTTTTTAAATAAGTGGCAGGTGAATCACAAGGTTTATTTTTGGACTATTAAGCTAAAATAAAAGTTGGATAACTGGCGGGGGTAATTCTATGTTCAAATACATAATTTTTGATATGGATGGAGTCATAATTGATAGTGAACCAATCCATTTCAAAATTGAAAAGAAACTTTTTAAAAATTTAGGTTTGACTATTTCTGACGAGGAACAGCATTCTTTTGTCGGTACTGCGAGCAGACCAATGTGGTTACACATAAAAAACAAATACAAGCTTAATCAGTCACTTGAAGAATTGGTTGAAATGGAAAGAACCAGCTACATGGATTATCTGTTATCACAGGAAAATGAGAAGCCAATACCTGAAGTAGCTGAGTTAATTGAAGAATTATATAGAAATAATGTAAAACTTGTTGTGGCATCATCTGCCTCAATTAAAAACATTGAAATAGTGCTTAAAATGTTTAACTTAGAAAGATTCTTCC
>JBHIAL010000329.1:0-2046 GCA_046758525.1 bacterium | reverse complement strand
TAATAAATGTGGTACTCTTGAATTTGGGATTAATCAAAGAGCCAATAACATGGTTTATGTACAATATGGGAACAGTAGTATTTATTTTAATATTTTCTTGGGGTCCATGGCTTGTTTTTCCCATGTTTGCCAATTTAGAGAAAATGGATAAAACCCTTCTGGAGGCAGCAGCAGACTTGGGAGCAAATTCTAGGCAAGCGTTTTTGAAGGTAACTTTGCCTCTTAGTAAGCCAGGAATTCTTGTAGCGATACTTTTCGTGTTTATTCCCACCATAGGCGAATTTGTTACGCCCTCCCTAGTGGGAGGCACACAGGGGATGATGTATGCTAACATTATCGAGGGGCGGTTTAAACGGGGATATAATTGGCCTTTGGGATCAGCATTGTCGTTCATTCTGTTAATAACTACGTTGATAATGGCGTCCATACTGATTAGGAAAGTAAGTTTAGAACATGTCATGGAGAGTTTATGACAAATGATAAAAATTGCAGATAAAATTTTGTCGCTCTATTTCGTAGTGTTCTTTCTTATAGTATACGTTCCCCTTTTTGTGTTGATGGTGTTCTCTTTTAACGAGAGAGCTTTGCCAGGTCTTCCATGGGTAGGATTCACAACAAAATGGTATGAACAGTTTCTATCTAACCCTTCCGCTTTGGGGTCAATTCTAAACACCGTAGTCGTTGGGTTGACAACAGCTTTCCTAGCTACCTTAGGGGGTATGATGGCAGCTTTTGCCCTAGTTCGCCACAAATTCATTGGAAGAGGCATTTTCAATAGTTTGATACTAATACCAATGGTTCTTCCCTACATACTTATGGGAGTATCCATATCCTTATTATTCCAACAAATACTTCACTTTGAGCTCTCTCTTTTTACAGTGGCAATCGGACACACGCTTGTAGCCTTACCCTATTCAACCCTAACGATGGTGGCGAGATTGACAGGGTTCGATAGGTCTTTGGAAGAGGCTGCTATGGATTTAGGGGCAGATGAATTGACAACCTTCAGAAAAGTTACCCTTCCCCTCATAATGCCGGGAATTATTGCCTCAGCATTTCTGGCGTTCACCATTTCTTTTGAAGACATCACCCTTGCATATTTCCTAGGAGGCTTTCAGGAAACCCTCCCGATGTTTATATACGGTCAACTAAGATACTCTACAAGTTTGCCTATGTTGACCGCACTTTCAGTAACGATGCTGTCATTTTCGTTCATACTCTCATTTATTTCAAGCATTAAGGCTAGACTCTAACAAACCAGCGCGCCCAGTTGAGGATGCCTTTTGATTTACAAGGAGCCTTTGGCGAGCCTTCTTTAAATGGCTCGAAAAAAGGCTTGAATGACCCCCGAGAGGAGAAATACCATCTTATTAAGTTTTACACGCATGCGCAAAGGAAAGAGAAAGTACAAAAGTTTTATAAAGAAGAGCTGAAAAACGTTGGGAAAGAGGTTACACTTATGACTCAATTTTTAATGTCCAAATCGGCGATAACTAGAATTCAAGCAGTTATCATCGTTACCATCATTGTAGTAGCGGCTGCTGCAGGGGGGCTACTACTACTAGTAACTCAAAAGCCCGCTAGAAAGACTTTGCAGGTCTTTGAGTGGGGAGGCTACGAGGATCCAAACTTGTGGAACGTGGGAGAAAGTGCATTTAAGACGATGTATCCAGATGTTGATGTGCAATTCAGCTTTTTCATAGATGAATCTGAAGCTTTATCTAAGCTTAAGCTGGGGTTCAGGCCAGATATTGTGCATCCCTGTGGTGCCAGTATTCAAAGATGGTATGATGCAGGACTCATTGAACCGCTAGATACTTCGTTGATACCTAATTGGCAAAACATGTCTGAAAGATTTATAACCTATGCGGAAGTGGACGCGACCCCTGTTGCGGGAGAGGTCTATTTTGCCCCTGCCGATTGGGGATACTCAACTGTCTTGTACAGGCCTGACCTGCTCGAGCAGTTGGGAGTGCCACCGGATGAATGGGACACTTTTGACCTCTTATTCAATCCAAAACTAGCGGGAAAAGTTATGGTGATGGA
>JBHIAL010000328.1:0-2047 GCA_046758525.1 bacterium | reverse complement strand
GCGTCGTTTCTCTCCCTTGGCTCTTGAGTAAGGATAGCCCGGATAGCTTCCTGATGCTGATAGACCGTGGTCAGGAAGTCCCTAAATGACGACTTGAGAAGTTGCGCAAGTTTCTCCTTAGCCTCTTGTCCCTTTAATGATTGTCCATCCCCCAAAATTACTTTCAACTCGTCTTTTCTGGCACTTACCCACCTGCGGGAGATAGTAAGTTTATCTGCTGTTGCTTTATCTTCGAGTTCCAGTTCAACTGAAACGTCAGGGGGATGCATACTTCGATTGGGTATCTCCCAGTCAATGCGTTCACGGATTCCGGTCCGTGTCCCTGTACATTCATTCCCAAACAAGCACCACTCAATAGCATTCAATGTGCTGCTTTTCCCACGATGATTTTCTCCGAAAAGAAGTATTGCGGGGTTATCAAAGGTAAACTCTTTGCCTTCCATATATGCTCGGAATCCCTTTACTTTCAAGCCTTTCAACGTGATCATTTTCTGCTTCTCATTATAGTTTTTTCCTGAGTTGATTTAAGAATTTATCGAATTCCTTAGTTAAGCTCTTACTGTGCTCAATTAGAACGGACTTAATTGCATCCTCTCCACCGTGTTCGTAGGCATTAACAATTTTTCTCCAGAGTTCTCTACATTGGCCTAAATCATTGGCTTCTCCGGTAATTTTCCTTTCCACAGCTTCCTTATAGCTCATAATACACTACCTCTTTTAAAATTCTTTCCCTCAGTTCAACCCTTACATCCTTTTTAGGTACTACATCAACTTTTATACCCAAAAGTTGGGTTAGATGATTTTCCAGCTTTACCAAACCAAAAAGGCTCACTGGTTCTTCAAATTCAACCAATCTATAAGCTGGAGAGCTGAATAGCTTTTCATCATGGTAAAGTGTCTCACTTAATAATACCAAAAACACATCTAGAATCAAGCCATTTGGCCACTTAAACTTTGGGGAAGTTTTCCTTGAATGTCTTATTCAGTGGCGGGAAATTGGACTGGTTATCTATGATTGAGGGATAAAGGTACCTCCAGGCCGTGGGATTCCATGAGTGATTTATTCTTTAGAACCTTGCTCGCGCGTCCGTTAGCAACTATTTTACCTTCATCTAAGAGAACAACCCTTTGGCAAATATCTAGAATTAATTCCAGGTCATGGCCAGCAACTATCTTGGTCAGGTTAAGATTTTTAAGCAGTTTTATTAAGTGCCTTCTTGCTCTAGGATCCAGATTGCTAGCGGGCTCATCCAGGATTAGAATCTCCGGCTGCATTGACAGGACGGTAGCTAGAGAAATTCTTTTCTTTTCCCCAAAACTCAAATGATGAGAACACCTTTTCTCACAATCTTCCATATCAACTTCTTTTAATGCCTTCCTTACCTTTTCTCTCACTTTTTCTTGAGGATAGCCTGCATTTATTGGACCAAAGGCAACATCATCAAAAACTGTGGGCATAAAAAGCTGATCATCTGGTTGCTGGAAGACTATGGCTACCTTCCGCCTGATTTTTATGAGATTTTTCTCCTCCACCTTCATTCCCAGAATTTCAACCCAGCCCTGCCGCCCCTTAAGAATTCCATTTAAATGAAGAAGAAGGGTGGACTTACCTGCCCCATTAGGTCCGATCAGGCCAACAGATTCGCCTCTAAAGATATCTAAATCTATCCCCTTAAGGGCCTGGGTACCGTCTGGATAGGTATATTCAAGATTTTCTACCTTTATAATCATCCTCATTTCATCCATGGGAAAAGATTTAATAACAAGGCGGCAGCTATAATCAGGGATGCCTTGATAAAATCCTTAGGGCTAAGAGTCAGTTCGTCCAGTATCTTTAATCTGCCATTATAGCCTCTGGAGACCATAGCATCCTTGATGCGCTCTGTTCTCTCAAAACTATGAACCAACAGCATCCCCACCAGATTTGCCATGGTCTTCAGGCTAGAAAGATTTGTTTTTTTGACAAAACCCCTTGAGGTAGCACCAATAAATATTCTTTTTTCCTCATCCAGGAAAAGAAAGATGTATCGGTAGGTGAACATAAGAA
>JBHIAL010000327.1:0-2065 GCA_046758525.1 bacterium | reverse complement strand
CGCACTGATACTTGACAACGGAAATGATGTGTTCGCGCGCTACGAAGGCAAGAATCCCATCGCTCACAAAAATAATAGACGTCAGACTAGTCCCAAAACAAGCGAGTTTTTTTGGGTTTCGATGCAATAAGGTCGGTAATTTTATCTGGACATAACTTCCCTGTTCCAGCCGGTTGGCTGGTTAAGTTTGCTTCTTCAAGTTGTCGTTGTGTCATATCTTCCTCGTTTCTAAAATTCTCAAAGGGCCAACAAATACCGCAGCGTCCGTACTGCGATCTCCATAAAATCGTATTCTAACAACGAAGCGGATACCGTAACATTTTTAATCCCCGGAAAAACACAACCAACCAATGATTCCATGACAATAAACGATAGACTATCTTACGACCTGTCTTTATGATCTGAGACGGCAGGTGGATAAAGGCATTACGAAATTTCTTGAACTCCATCTTCAATACCGCCTGCTTCTGGGATTTATATTTTTCTTTCCACCTGCCCTTTTCCGGAAGCACCAAAGCAAACCACGCCTTTAATGTCCAGGCCAAAGAGGCCATGACCATATACGCCCAGTTGCTTACCAGGCTATCAACCGGCATCCGCATCGCCTCGACGCCGTTCTTGAGCTGTTCGTTCAAGTTCTCCTGATTGCACCGCCCGTTAGCACTACGTACAATCTCAGCCGGCGAAGATTTATAGTCATTGGTAATGTAAAAGAAATAACGTATATCATCAAAAAGAACCTTTTCGCCTCTTTCCACCGACAGGTTCTTTCGCAGAACCACCATGCGATAAGTCTTCTTACACCTTGTCGGACGATAGGCAAACTCGGCAACGTGCTCGGATTGCAAACGGATGTTTTTATACTCTCGCTCGGCAACAATTCGCTCTTTGACATTCGAAGGACGAGCTCTTGGCTGCGTCTTTACCTCATATTTGGCAGGACGCAAAAGCGGCCTCCAGAGACACTCAGGCAGGTTATCAGCTATCCCTATTAAGTTCGGCATCGCGTTAATACCGAAGATAAACCTTGCCCCTCTGCTGTCCCAGCGGTCCAGATGTTTGGTCTGACTGAAGTCGGTATCACCCCGAACAAGGATACTGCTGAAACTCGCGGTATCACATAAATCCATTGCTCTGTCAATGTACTTGGCTGCACCTTCGCTGCCGGTGCAATTGCCGCTGCGATTGACCAGATATAATGGCTCTGAGGTATTGGCTAAGGAAACCACCAACGGATGATAACCCCAGGTGCCTTTGTAGGAGATGTTCATGCCTTCCTTACATTCGCCGGTCGTTTCAGCTATCACACCGTCAACATCTATGACAGCTTCTTCAAAGAATTGGTCCGGCTGCGTTCGCCAAACGCCAAGGCGAACTTCATTAATGGTGTCCATTAAGGTCTCAACATCTCCTGGACTAAAGCGTCTGCAAAAATCGCCTGCCGTGGTGGGGTCGGGAATCCTTTGAGCACCGAGAGCATCCAGATATACCTCATCGTTTCTTAACCGTTCGATATCCTCCAGGCAGTCGCCGTTGCAGAGAATATTGTAAGCTATATTCAGGACATGATCCGATTCATGATAGGGCAGGTGCCGTTTGAGCAACTTCAATTTGTCATCTATTGCCTTTATCAGGCCGGTTTGTCTGGCCAGAAGCTGTATGGCACCGATACCACCATAGGCTAAACCACGGGTTCGGTCTGCTATATCGTAATGTATGTTCCTGGCGGAAAGCATCGGCTGGTTTTGTTCTTTCCAGTTGATGTTGCGTAGCCGATATTGAATTCTTTGCTTGCGTCGCTTGAGTTTTTTTGCTATTTTCTTTTTCACTCGAAATGCCTCCTTGCATCTGAATATTGCTTATAGGTTTATTTTACTAAAAGTCCTTTATAAGCAAAGATAAGGGGCATTTCGAGTATTTTTGTGAAGCCATGCATAATAAAATTCAAGAAATCACGCTTATATAGGGACTAGTGCTTTATTTGGTAAGGCCTTTGTTTTACGTTTGCTGCTTTCATACCAGCCCACCCACCAACCTTTAACACCTTTTATTTTGTATATCCATG